>NZ_JACHTP010000002.1:0-122230 GCF_020135855.1 Campylobacter sp. B0100352/1 | reverse complement strand
GATTAAGGAAGGAATTTAAAAAATCAAGAAAGTAGAAATTTCTACTTTCAATTTTGTATTTTTTTGATCACAATTTCATCATTTTCGGCATCGATTAAAATGTTATCATTTTCGTTAAGTTCATCAGCTAAGATCATATCGCTTAATTTATCCTCTATCATATCATAAATAGCTCTTTTTAATGGTCTAGCTCCAAAGTCAGGATCAAAACCATTTTTTGCGATTAAAAGCGCTCCATTTTCACTTAAATTTGCTTTGATACCTTTGTTTGATAAACTATTTTGCAAATCTTTAAATAAAAGCTTTACAATTTCATAAGCCTCATCTTGTCCTAGGGGATTAAAAGTAATGATATCATCTAAACGATTTAAAAATTCAGGTTTAAAGAAATTTTTCAATTCATTTTTGATCGCATTTTCTTTTTCTTCTCCATTTAGCGTCATGATTGCATTTGAGGCGATATTAGAGGTTAAAATAATAATGGTATTTTTAAAATCCACCGTTACGCCTTTACTATCTGTTGCTCTTCCATCATCTAAAATTCCTAAAAGCACGTTAAAAACATCTTTGTGAGCTTTTTCAACTTCATCAAATAAAAGAACGCTATAAGGTTTTCTACGCACCGCTTCGGTTAGTTCTCCACCTTCTTCATGCCCTATATATCCTGGAGGCGCTCCTAAAAGTCTTGAAACGCTATGTTTTTCCATAAATTCACTCATATCAAAGCGTATCATAGCCTTTTCATCATCAAATAAAAATTTTGCCAAAGCTTTGGCCGATTGAGTTTTTCCTACTCCAGTTGGTCCTAAAAATAAAAAACTTCCTATAGGTTTATTGTCTGCATTAAGTCCTGCTTTATTGCGTTTAATGGCTCTTGCTAAAGCATTTAAGGCTTTATCTTGTCCTATAACGCTTTCTTTTAAGTGCTTTTCAACCTCTAAGAATTTTTGTTTTTCAGAGGTAAGCATTTTCTGTACGCTAATACCTGTCCATTTGCTCAAAATTCCAGCGACTAAGTCTTCATCCACTTGATTTTTAAGTAAAACGCCATTTTCGCTCATTTTTTTCCATTTTTCTTCTAAGTTTTGCACTTCTTTTTCAAGGCTAGGAATTTTTCCATATTCTAATTCAGCCGCTTTTTGAAATTCACCTTTATTTTTAGCTAAATTGGCTTCATTTTTTAAAAGATCAATTTCTTTTTTCTTGACACTGATTTCATTAAAAACACCTTTTTCATTTTCAAATTGTGAATTTAATGCGCTTTGTTTTTCTTTTAAATTGGCTAATTCTTTGATGATTTCCTCTATTCTTTTTTCATTTTTTTTATCATCTTCCATTTTTAAAGCTTCATTTTCAACTTCTAAAGTTTCAATATCTTTTCTTACTTTTCTTAAAGAACTAGGTTCGCTCTCAATTTGCATCTTAAGTTCAGCGGCGGCTTCATCGATTAGGTCAATAGCTTTATCCGGTAAAAAACGATCCGCTATATAGCGTTTTGAAAGCTTAGCGGCTGCAACTAAAGCGCTATCATTGATTGTGACATTGTGATGAATTTCTAATTTTTCTTTGATGCCTCTTAGCATCGCCAAGGCTTCATTAATACTAGGTTCAGGAACATTAACAGGTTGAAAACGGCGTTGTAAAGCCGCGTCTTTTTCAAAATATTTACGATATTCTTTCAAAGTAGTAGCACCTATTGTGTGAAGTTCACCTCTAGCTAAAGCAGGTTTTAAAATATTGGCTGCATCCATACTTCCTTCACTCGCTCCAGCTCCTACTATGGTGTGAATTTCATCTATAAATAAAATGATATTTTTATTTTTAATCACTTCATTAACCACTGCTTTTAAGCGATCTTCAAATTCACCGCGGTATTTTGCACCCGCTATTAAAGCGCTCATATCCAGTGCAATAACTCTTTTATTTTGTAAAGAAGTTGGCACATCTTTTTTGACTATTCTTTGTGCTAAAGCTTCAACGATAGCGGTTTTTCCAACTCCAGGTTCGCCAAGTAAAATAGGATTGTTTTTAGTTTTACGGATAAGAATTTGCATGAGTCTTTCTATTTCTTCTTCTCTACCAATAACTGGATCTAATTCCCCTTGGGTTGCTTTTTGAGTTAGATCAATACCGAATTTATTTAAACTATCTAAAGTCTCATCACTTGTCTTGCTATCAACCTTTCTTCCTGCTCTTAAATTTTGCAATTCCTTTTGAAATTCTTTGCGGTCTAAAAACTTAGATAAAATTTCTTTAATCGGATCCTTTTCGCTTTCGCTAATAAGCCAAGTATCTACAGATAAATAGCTATCCCCATTTGCATTCATTAAGCCTTTAGCTGCTTCTAAAGAATTGATAAATTCATTTGAAAATCTGATGGTTTCTTTACTCACATTTGAGCTTGTAGGTAATTTAGATATTTTACTTTTGATTTCAAGTTCTAAAGCTTCTTTGGAAATATTTAATTTATTAAGTATTTGATTAAGCAAACTTGAGCTATCAACACATAAAGCCCAAAAAAGATGCAAAGGAACAATTTCATTATTTTTAGAATATATCGCTAAAGATGCTGCACTTTCAACATTTGAAAGCATAGAGTCTGTTAAATAATCTTGTATATTTGCCATATTGATTCCTTTTTTATTAATTTATATAAAACGTATTATATAACTTTAGTCACATAATGTCAAGTTATTTTATAATATTTTATAAATATATTTAAGTTCATTTTTATAAAGTTATAGTAAAAACGCTATTTTACAAACATATCAATAGCTTTATTAAGATCTTCTATGCTTTGTTTATTTTCTTCAGAGCATGTATGATGGATGCAATGAGCTAAATGTTCTTTTAAAACAGCTTTTGCGGTATTATTAACCGCTGCTTTAATAGCGGCAAGTTGTATTAAAATTTTGCTACAATCTTCATCTCTTTTTACCATGTTTTTAACTGCTTCTAAATGTCCAATTGTTCGACTAAGTCTATTACTGATCGCTTTAATATGTTTTTGTGAATGCTGATGTTTTTTTATATTTTGCATTTATCTTCCTAAAAATCTTTTGATTTTTTAAATTAAAATTTTAAAATCATTCTAGCATAAAAAATAAAAGAAAACGCAATGTAAATTTTTATGTGTTTAATTTACAATTTCTTAAGCATTTTTTATTAAAATTTACTTTTAAAAATTATGAAAAAATTTTAATGGAGTTTCACTTGAAAATAAAACGATCTTTAGCCACTTTAATAGGTTTTATAAGCTCTTTAGCTTTTTGTGTTTTTTTTGTTGGAAATTTACACGCCAAAGCTGACGATAATAAAAAACTAGAACAACGCTTGCAAGCTTTGGATAAGCTTACAAAAACTTTAGCTATAGTTGAACAATATTATGTTGATGATGAAAATATAAGTGATTTAGTGGATAAATCTTTATCCGGACTTTTGAGTAATCTTGATGCACATTCTTCTTTCTTAAATGAAAAAGATTTTAATGATATGAAAATTCAAACCAATGGTGAATTTGGAGGACTTGGAATTACGGTAGGTATGAAAGATGGAGCCTTAACTGTTGTTTCTCCTATGGAAGGAACTCCTGCGGATAAAGCAGGAATAAAATCAGGCGATATCATTTTAAAAATAAACAATGAAGCAACCTTGGGTATGAATTTAAATGACGCTGTAGAAAAAATGCGTGGTAAGCCAAAAACTGAAATCACTTTAACTATTTTTAGAAAAGGTTCTACTAAGCCTTTTGATGTGACTCTTATGAGAGATATTATAAAAGTTGAGAGTGTTTATGCAAAATTGATCCAAAAAGAAAATATTTTGTATTTAAGAGTGACTAATTTTGATAAAAATGTAGTCGATTCTGCAAGTAAAGAGCTTAAAAAATATCCTAATGTTAAAGGGATTATTTTAGATCTTAGAAATAATCCTGGCGGACTTTTAAGTCAAGCTATAGGATTAGTTAATTTATTTGTAGATAAAGGTGTGATCGTTTCTCAAAAAGGACGCATAGCTAGTGAAAATCAAGAATACAAAGCAGAAGCAAAAAATAAAATTTCTAATGCTCCTTTAGTGGTGCTTGTCAATGGTGGAAGTGCTAGTGCGAGTGAGATTGTTAGCGGGGCTTTGCAAGATTTAAAAAGGGCTGTGATTGTTGGCGAAAATACTTTTGGAAAAGGTAGTGTGCAGCAAATCATTCCTATTAATAAAACCGAAGCATTAAGATTGACTATAGCAAGATATTATTTGCCAAGTGGTCGTACCATCCAAGCTATAGGCGTAAAACCGGATATTGAAGTTTTTCCTGGAAAGGTAAGCACTCAAGAAGAAGGCTTTAATCTAAAAGAAAGCGAATTAAAACAACATTTAGAAAATGAACTTCAAAAAACTAATGATAAAAAAGAAGAGAAAAAAGAAATCAAAAATGATAAAAACATCATTACATTAAAACAAATTTATGAAGATGCGCAATTAAAATCTGCTATTGATGCGGTGAAAATTTTAAACATTAAGGAGGGTGCGTTATGACAAAAAAAGATTTAATGTATGAGGGAAAAGGAAAGAAGCTTTTTAAAACTGATGATGAAAATTTATTAATCAGTGAATTTAAAGACGATTTAACAGCTTTTAATGCTGAAAAAAAAGGGAATGAAAGCGGCAAAGGGGCTTTAAATTGTAAAATCAGTACAGAAATTTTTCATTTGCTTGAAAAAAATGGCATCAAAACTCATTTAGTTGATTGTATCAGTGATACCGAACAATTGGTAAAAAAATGCAAAATCATCCCTATAGAAGTAATAGTGCGTAATGTTGCCACAGGTTCGATTGTAAAAAGATTGGGCTTAGAGGATGGTAAAGTTTTGCCTTTTGCTTTGGTTGAATTTTGCTTAAAAGATGATGCTTTAGGCGATCCTTTTATCAATGATGATCATTGTTTGATTTTAAATTTAGTTCAAAATGAAGCACAAATTCAAGAGATTAAAAATATCGCTAAAAAGATCAATTCCATCTTAACTCCATTTTTTGATTCTAAAAATTTAAGATTGATTGATTTTAAAATAGAATTGGGTTTAACTAAAGATAATGAACTTGTTTTAGCTGATGAAATCAGTCCAGACAGCTGTAGATTTTGGGATAAATTTAGCAATGAAAAACTAGACAAAGATAGATTTCGTCAAGATTTAGGTAGCGTAAAAGTTGCTTATGAAGAAGTTTTAAAAAGAATTTTAAGTTAAGGTATATTAATGAAAATAGTGGTAAATGTTTTTTTAAAAAATGGAGTTTTAGATCCTCAAGGCAAAGCCATTGAAAAGGCTTTGCATTCTTTAAATTTTAACGAAGTTAAAGAAGTGAGAATGGCTAAACAACTCATCATTGATTTAGATGAAAAAGATGAAGTAAGAGCTAAAGAGCGTATTGCGAAAATGTGCGAAGAATTGCTGGTTAATAATGTGATTGAAGATTATGAACTGAGTATAAGCGAGAAATAATGAAAGTAGCAATTATTCGATTTCCTGGAACAAATTGTGAATTTGATACAGAATATGCATTTAACAAACTTGGAGCTAAAACTGAAATAATCTGGCATGAGCAAAAAGAATTTACAGCTGATTTGGTTATTTTACCTGGTGGATTTTCTTATGGAGATTATTTAAGATGTGCAGCGATTGCTAAACTTGCTCCTGCGATGCAAGGTGTTTTTGAGCACGCTAAAAAAGGAGGCTATATTTTAGGAATTTGCAATGGATTTCAAATTCTCTTAGAAAGCGGCCTTTTAAAAGGCGCAATGAAGCACAATGAAAAACTAAGCTTTATTTCAAAAAATCAAGATTTAAAAGTGGTTTCAAATCAAAATGTTTTTTTAAGAAATTTTCAAAAAGATGATATTATTAATTTGCCTATTGCGCACGGAGAAGGAAATTACTACGCAAAAGAGGATGTTTTAAAAGAATTAGAAGATAAGGACTTAATCACATTAAAATATCAACCAAATCCTAACGGTTCTGTTTGTGATATTGCTGGAATTTGTGATGAGAATAAAAAGATTTTTGGTCTCATGCCACATCCTGAAAGAGCTTGCGATAGTGTTTTAGGTAATGAAATAGGTTTAAAAATGTTAGAAGGTTTTATGTGAGAATATTATTTTTTATATTTTTATTTTCTTGCAGTCTTTTTGCTCAAAAAGAAATTTCTGTTTTTGATGCTCAAAAGGTGCAAAAAGAATTAGAAAAATTACCAAAAGAAGAGCAGCAAATTTATCAAAATATTGCTCCAAGTGATGAAAATACTGATATCGATACGAGCAATGTCGAAGATCCTTTTATCCCGCAAAGCTCTTTGGTGCTTACTAATGATGAGTATCCGCACAAGGTTTATGTTGGAGAAGCTTTTCCAATTACCATTCATGCAAAAACAACTGAAAACACTAATTTTGATTTTAAGATTAATCTAAAAAAGAACGATGACTTGCTTTTTCTAAATCCTGATGCAAAATGGAAAAATATACAAGGCGAGTATGTAACAACTTTATGGTTTGAAGCTAAAACTTCTAATGCCTCTTTAGAGCAAATTTCAATTCAGTTACTTAGAAATGGAGAAGCTTTTCAGCAATCTGCTTTAAATTTAAATCCAATCAGATATGAAATCACACCAAGTGATAACCATTTTTCACACCTAGTAGCAAGTTCTTTGGAAGTAAAAAAGATAAAAACTAAAATTTTTGATAATAATAGCATCATTGTTATGCTTGAATTAAATGCTACCAATACAAATCTTAAAAGTTTTTATATCGATGGTGTTCAAAAACAAGGAGTTGAAAATTTAAAAGGTGATTTTAACGCTTCTACTGGTTTTTATTACGCTTTATTTCCATCATCTAAAACCCATTTTGATTTTTCTTATTTCAATAAAGATACTAAAAGTCTTGAAAATATGAGTTTTAGACTTGTCATTAGTGATGATGAAATTAGCACTCAAAGTGATTTAAATCCTACCAATAAAGATTTTAATATTTATAAACAATATGCACTTTGGTTTTTTACATTTGTTTTTGCACTTGTATTTGTGTGGAGAAAAAATTATATCATTTTAGTTTTAGCAATAGTATGTTTTGTATTGAGTTTTTTCATAGATACAAGCGTAAAAAGCGGTATTTTAAAAGCAGGTTCAAGAGCAAGAATTTTGCCAACAGAGCCTTCAACTTTTTTCTATACAGCTCTTTCTAATGAAAAAGTTAAAATTTTAGGAAAAAGATTAGATTATATTAAAGTAATTCTTGAAAATGGCCAAATAGGATGGGTACTTCGTGAAGATTTACAAAAAAATTAAAGCTTTATATTTTTGGTTTTTTTTTATTTTTAGTATTTTAATTGTAGTATGTTGCTTTTGTTTTGTAAATTCGCAAAATACCCTTTGGAAAATTCGTAGAATTTGGGCTAAATTTCAAAAATATACTATTTTTTACAAAACTGAGCTTGTGGGTGAGTTTAATCCCAATGCAAATATGATTTTAATGAATCATCAAAGTGCCTTGGATATTATTGCTTTAGAGGAATTATACCCTAAAAATTTATGCTGGATTGCAAAAAAAGAACTTGGAGAAATTCCACTTTTTAAAATCACTATAAAAAAGCCAAAATTGCTTTGTATTGATAGAAAAAATCCAAGAGATTTAGTGCGTGTATTAAAAGAAGCTAAAGAAAGGCTAAATGAAGATAGAGTTTTAGCCATTTTTCCTGAAGGAACGCGTTCAAAAACAGCAAAAATGCTTAAATTTCAAAGCGGAGCTAAAGTTTTAACTGAAAAGTTGAATTTAAAAGTTCAGCCTATTTTGATGGTAGATTCTGCTAAAATTTTAGATACGAAAAGTTTTAGCGTGGGAAGTGGTGGAAATTTAAAGATTATTTGCATGGATTTAGTGGATACTAGCGATGAGAGATGGCTTGAAAATACTAGAAAAAAAATGCAAGAAATATTAGATCAAGAAAGAATGAAATCATGCTCAATATGATTTTAATTGTAGGCATAGGTGGCTTTTTGGGTTCTGTATTTAGAATGTTAAGTATTAATTTTATCAATAAAATTTTTCCACATGCTATTAGTTTTGGTACTCTTTTTGTAAATATTTTTGGCTCTTTTGCTATAGGACTTTGTTTTTCTTATGCACAAAATAAAGGTTTATCGCCATTACTTAAAAATTTTATCAATATAGGATTTTTAGGAGCTTTTACAACTTTTTCTACTTTTTCTTATGAAAATTTAATGCTTTTGCAAAATGGAAATTATTTTCATCTTTTTCTTAATATTGTTTTTAATGTCATTTTGTGTTTATTGGCAGTTTGGCTTGGTTTTGTAATTTTTAAATAAATTTTTTTACAATTATGTATTTTTTGCTAAAATAACGCATTTGAAAAATACAAAGGAGAAAAAATGCAATTTCAAACTGAAGTTAATCAACTTTTACAATTGATGATTCATTCTTTATATTCAAATAAGGAAATTTTTTTAAGGGAGATCGTCTCTAATGCTAGCGATGCTTTAGATAAATTGAATTTTTTAAGCGTTAGCGATGATTCTTATAAGAGCTTAAAATTTAATCCTAAAATAGAAATTACAATAGACAAAGATAAAAAAACTTTAACCATTAGTGATAATGGTATAGGTATGAATAAAGAAGATTTGATTAATAATTTAGGAACCATTGCAAAGAGTGGCACAAAAAGCTTTTTAGAGAATTTAAGCGGTGATGCTAAGAAAGATTCTCAACTTATAGGGCAATTTGGTGTTGGATTTTATTCTGCTTTTATGGTGGCAAATAAAATTGAAGTTTTAAGTAAAAAAGCTTTGGATGATAAAGCTTATCTTTGGACTTCTGATGCAAATGGTTATGAAATTGAAGATGCTAAAAAAGAAGAGCAAGGAACCACAATCACACTTTATTTAAAAGATGATGAATTTGCTAATTCTTATAAAATTGAAAGCATTATAGAAAAATATTCAAATCATATACAATTTCCAATTTTTATGGAAAAAGAAGAGTATATCCCTGCTAAAGAGGGCGAAACAGAAGGAAAGAGTGAAGTAAAAATCACTCAAATTAATAAAGCTAATGCTCTTTGGAGAATGCAAAAAACAAGCCTTAAAGCCGAAGATTATGAAAAATTTTATGAACAAAATTTCCATGATTCTAATAAGCCTTTATTATATCTTCATACCAAAAGCGAAGGAAAATTAGAATATAGTTCTTTATTTTTCATTCCAAAAAATGCTCCTTTTGATCTTTTTAGAGTGGATTATCAAAGCGGACTTAAACTCTACGTAAAACGTGTTTTTATTAGCGATGATGATAAAGAACTTTTACCGACTTATTTGCGTTTTGTTAGAGGGATTATTGATGTTGAAGATTTACCATTGAATGTAAGTCGTGAAATTTTGCAAGAAAATCAAATTTTAAAAGCAGTTAAAGAAGCGAGTGTTAAAAAAATACTTAGCGAACTTGAAAAATTAAAAAATAAAGACAAAGATAAATATTTAGATTTTTTCAAAACCTTTGGAAAAGTTTTAAAAGAAGGGCTTTACGGTTTTGGAACAGAAAAAGAGAGTTTATTAAAACTTATGTTTTATAAGAGTACTAAAGATGAAAATTTACGTTCCTTGGAAGAATATAAAAATGACTTACAAAAAGATCAAAAAGAAATTTTTTATATTACAGGAAATAATGAAAGCCTACTTAGGAATTCACCTTTATTGGAAGAGTATAAACAAAAAAATATAGAAGTACTTTTAATGGATGATGAGATTGATTCTTTGGTTACTCCTATGCTTGGAGAGTATGAAGGGTTAAAATTTGTAGCCATTAATCAAGTTGAAGATAAAAACGAATTAAGTGATGAAGAGAAAAAAGAATATGCTCCGCTTGTGGCTAAATTTAAAGAACTTTTAAAAGATGAAGTTGAAGATGTAAGATTAACCAGTCGTTTAAAAGATAGTCCAAGCTGTATTGTTTTTGATAAAAATAAACCTGATTTTGCTATGCAGCAGCTTTTAAAGCAAATGGGACAAGAGCAAAATATAAAGCCTATCTTAGAGATCAATCCAAAACATGCGATTTTTTCAGGACTTAAGAATAATGAAACATTCTATAGCGATATTGCAATTTTGGTATTAAATATGGCTAAACTTAGCGAAGGCATGGGAATTGAAAATGCTTCTGAATTTAATGCAAGTTTGGCTAAAATCATCACGAAGGCTTTTTCATGATAGAAAATATTCCAGCTAGTGTTTGGACAAAACAAGATTTAAGCGAATATCAAATTTTTGATGTTCGCACTCCTTTGGAATGGGGAGAAGGTGTATTACCTAATGCCGAGTGCGTTTCATTTTATGATCATAAAGGATTTTTAAATGAAAATTTTTTGCAAGAATTTCAAGCTAAACAAAAATCCGATAAAAAAATAGCTTTTATTTGTCGTAGTGGCCATAGAAGTATGTTAGCTGCACAGTATGTTAAAGATCAACTTGGTTTAGATAGCGTGAATTTAGATGGCGGAATGTTAGCGCTTTAAGGAAATCAATGATAGGGATATATTTATTAATAGCTGCTTTGTCTTTTTTATTTCTTTATTTTGCTGTGAAAAAATTAATTTTAAATGTTGATAAAAAAGCGTTATTGGAGCCTATAAAGATGGATATTTATCCAGAATTTTGCGAAGTAATTAATGATAAAATCAGAGCTTTTAAGGATCGCATAGAAGAAATAAAATTGAAAAATCAGACTGATAAAGATCAATTTTTAGAAAAACTTAGTGATGCAAGTAGAGAACTTACCTTTATCCAGACAATGAATTTGAGTAATAAAAATAATAATATTTGGGAAAATGAGCTTTTTGAATTTTTAGAAAAATTAGAAAATATTTTGATTCATTTTTTAGAAAACGGCAAAGAGGAAGCAGAAGATTTAAGAGAATTCTTAATGCAAGAATTCCAAAGATTAAAATCTAAATCAAACGATTAATTTTTAGTCGTTTGATTGTTATCAAGTACCGGTTTTAAAAAATCTTCATTGATTAAAATATTAACCACATCTTTAAACATTGGCAAAGCACTTTGAGCCGCATAATAACTATAAGGCTTAGTAGGATTTCTCACTAAAACTCCTACGGTATAAGCGTGCGTAGCATCATTGGCAAAACCAAAAAATGAAGCGTTATAACGGTTTGAGGTATAACCTTGCCTCTCAGCAATTCTAGCTGTTCCTGTTTTACCTCCTAAAGTAACTCCTTTTGTGAAAGCTTTTCTTCCAGTTCCTTTTTCGATAACGTCGATTAATATTCTTTGCATAAGTTGAGCTGATTGTGGATTTAAAATAGCCTCTTTTTTTATATCATTATCTAAATTAACAAAACGCCCATCTTGATAATATTTTTCTGCCAAACGCGGAGTAATATAAACTCCATTATTGTTAAAAACATTATACGCAGCCAGTAATTGCATAAAAGTAGTCTTAAGTCCATAGCCATAGCTTAATACCGATTTTTCTATTTCTCTTAGATGTTTAGGGTTTGGAATTTCTCCTTTTTGTTCATAGGGAAGATCAATACCGCTTTTATCTCCAAAATTGAAGGTTTTTAAACCCGTGATAATTTCTAAATTGCTAAGTCTTTGCGCAATTTGAATCATTCCTATATTTGAAGAATATCTTATAACCTCCTCAGCGGTCATTTTATCCATTCTGTGATCATCTCTAATGGTAAATCGTCCTAATTTATAGGATCCGCCATAAGTATCAATGATTTCATCAAGAGTTATTTTATTAAGTCTTAATGCGGTGATAAAAATAAAAGGTTTGATTACCGATCCTGCTTCATAGCCGTATTCAATAGCGCTAGCATTTAATACCGATAAATCTTTGCTGCGATTTTCAGGATCGTAACGTCTTGAGCTTGCTAGGGCTAAAATTTTTCCCGTTTTACTATCCATAACCCCTACGATAATTTCATTAGCTTTTAAATCTTCATTGCGTTCATCGATGGCTTTTTCAATACTTTTTTGAAGTTTTAAAGAAACATTAAGATACAAATCACAACCATTGATTTTTTTTTGTTGTAGTGATTTTAAATTTAAAATGATATTTCCGCCGATATCTTTTAAACCTTGAATTTTTTCATTTTGCAAGGGGCTTAAGCATTGATCATAGTATTTTTCTAAGCCTTTAACACCGATATTTTTTAAAATCCCACTTTCTGGATCCAAGACAACTTTTGTATAGCCTATGGCAGGAGTGAGTGCATCGTGTGACATATAAATTCTATCTTCTTCATGTTCGATAATATTTAAACCTCTGGTTTCAACCTTGCCGGCACTATTAGTAAATGCTTTAAAAAATCCTTGTATGTATAATTTTTTTGCAAGATCCTTAAGATAGTTGGCTTGTTTGGAGTCTAAATTTTGAGAAAGGATGAAATTATAAGAGCGTTTTTTTTGATTTTGCATCCTTTTTTTTATGTCTGTAATTTCTTTATCGCTAAATCCACTATAGATTTGAAAAAGTTTTAAAAAAAGATCAAACTTATCTCTATCGATACTCCTTAGATCGATTTCAGCACGATAAATTTGCTTCGAGGTTGTAACGGTAAAATTATCTTTTGTGATAATATTGCCACGCAAAGCTAAAGAATATTGATCTTTTTCAGTATTAGGAATATGGCGTTTAGAAGTGAGTATAAAGGTTGAGCTTAAAAAAATAATCATAAACAAAAGTGCCATGCAGTAGGCAAAGGCGACTTTTGAAACGCGATTTTTTTTATTTTCTTGCATAGAAATTTAAATTTGAGTTCTTGTAATTTCTTTATAGGCACTAATGGCTTTATTTCTAACCTCTAACATAAATTTCATACTGCTTTCAGCTTTAGTAATGGCAATAGCAGCTTGGTGCAAATCTTTAACTTGTCCCGTGGCAATATCTGTCATAGCAGCTTCACCGGTTTTTTGAGTTTTATTTAAATCATCAATTTCATTTTTAAGCATTTTGGCAAATTCATCGCCAATATTATTTTGTTGTATATTTTGGTTTGAATTTGTTTTTGAAATATTATTTAATCTTAGATCATTAATATTATTCATTCGTTATTATCCTCTTAATAAATCAATTGCACTTTGCGCGATAGTTTTTGCACTTGTAAAAGCACTGACATTGGCTTGATAAGCTCTTGTTGCCTCAATCAAATCAGCCATTTCAATTACAGGGTTAATATTAGGATAAGCCACATAACCTTCAGCATTTGCATCAGGATTACTTGGATCGTATTTCATTCTAAAATCTTTATCATCTCTTACAACTTTATCCACGACTACACTTTGAATAGCTGGTTTAGCTTCTTCTGGAGAGTCAGGATCGTTTAAAGGATTTTCATATTTTAAAAAATTATTATCCTTGCTAATTTGTTCGTTTAAAAGTTTATCAAAATCTGTCGCTTTAAAGATCACTTCGCGTCTTCTATAAGGTCCGCCTTCTGCTGTTCTAGTTGTATTTGCATTAGCTATATTAGAGCTAATAACATTCATTCTAAAACGTTGAGCACTTAAACCATATCCGCTGATATCAAAATCACTTAAGTATGCCATAATTTACCTTTAACTTAATTTAGAACTTGCATCAAGTATGGAGCTAAATATACTACTTTGTTTTCTTAAAACTCCATCAAGAGCTGTAATCATAACTGTATTTTTACTCATTTCTGTAGTTTCAACATCTAAATCTACAGTATTGCCATCATTTCTTGCTAAGTGTCCATCTCTTAAATAAATGGTTGATTTATTAGGATCTGGAAATTTCCAAGGTTCTTGATGTCCTTTTTCTGTTACGGCTAATTTTAATTCTTTATCATCACTCTTTTTAAAAATTTCATTAGCACGATGTATTAGAGCAGTTTCAAATTCTATATCTCTTGATTTATAAAAAGGAGTATCGACATTTGCAAGATTAGCATTGATCAATTGATTTCTAAGATTTCTACCTGCTAAAGCACTAGTAACAAGTTCTTTTGATTTAAATGGATCAATCATCTTTTATCCTTTTTATTTATAATTTTACAAATTAACAAGCAAATATCGTTCCAACTTTTCAAATTTTTATCTGTTTTTTTGTAAATTAATGGCTTTATTATGATCGTTTAAATTGCTTGTAAAAATATGAACTCCAGTGTTTTTATCGCGTACAAAATACAAATAGTCTGTTTTTGCTGGAAAAATAGCCGCACGAATTGCAGCCAAAGAAACATTACAAACCGCTTCTTTTGGCAAACCTTCAAATTTATAGGTGTTATAAAAGGTTTTATCTTGTCTGATTCTTTGAGGTGTAACTTTTTCATGAGAATAAATACCATAATTTAAAGTTCCATCCATTTGTAATTTCATACCTTTTTTAAGACGATTATAAATCACACTTGCAACTATAGGCATTTCTGATTCATTGGCGGCTTCTTTTTGAATAACAGAAGCTGTGATGATATATTGATGCCATTTTTTGGGATTATATTGTCCAAAAATTTTTTTAGAAGTGGTTTGATTTGATTTTTCAGAAATAGCAAGTAAATTTTTTATCAATAAGCTTTCTGAAATTCCTTTTGGAATTTCATAGGTTTCTGGTAAAAAAACTCCTTCTAAGTAAGGAGCTTGTTTTTGAAATTCGGATAAAAGTATTTCTTTATTAAGTCCTAATTTTTTGGAAACTTGATCTAAAAAAACAACGCTTGTTTCTCCAGGGATTAAAGTGATTGTTTCAAGTGCAGCTTTAGCTACGGTTAATTTGTATAAAAATTCTATTCTGTTTAGTTTTTGCGTACTCATATTAATCCATCCAGATTGTGGGTGCCCTAAAAAAAATAAAATATATTTGTCAATAATACTCATTTCATATTTTTTTTCTTTAAGATATGATATAATCTGAGTAATAGAGCCTTTTGGTATAAAAATAACAGAATCGCTTTTTAAAGGTTGAGTTAAATAATAACAAATTCCCAAAATAAATATCAATAAGAAGTTACGCATGAAAAAGAAAATATTATATACACTAGCAGTATTATTTGTATTATTATCAATTATATTTTTAGTGCTGAAAAACGGAATATTCATTTCTAGTATCCAATTTGATTTTTTAAAAGTTCAGCAATTATATATTAAATTAGATAAAAAACTTATTTTTCGAGCAAAAAATATTGTTTTAAATATTAATGATACTTCAAATGATAATTCTGATTTTGATTCTAAAACCTTACTAAAGGTAATGAAAAATTTAAAATATTTATATAATTTTGTTGAAGAGGTGAATATTGAGAATTTATCTTTTAAGAATCAAAAATTAAAAATTTTATTTAAAGATGGTGATTATTTTATAGATAGCGACGATCTTTTTTTGAAAGCTTCTTTCACTGTGAATAAGGGTGATTTATTAGGAATGATTAATTCCTTAAAACTTAAAAAATATGATTTGAATTTAAATGGTGTTTTTGAAATAAAAACAAAAAGTAATTTTTATAATTTGAATTTAAATGCGAGTGGCAATAATTTGACTTTTAAAAGCACAATCAGTTATAAAGATAATAAATTGCTTTACAAAATTAATGATCTTAATGCAACAAATATACAAAATATAGCGACTATGATTAGAAAAGATTTTACCTTAAATAAAACTTTAGATCATTGGATATTTAAAAATGCTGTTGGGGAATTTTATCATTTGGATTTTTTGCAAGGCTTTATAGATTTTAAACAAAATAATTATTATTTAGACAATATAAGTGCTTTAGGATATGTTAATAAAGTTAAAGTTCGTTTAGAAGATAATATGAATGCTATTGAAATTCCAAGAGTTGATTTAAATTTGAGTCAGCAAAAATTGGATTTTCAATTTAATAAGGCCTCTTACAATGGATCAGATTTGAGTAAAAGTGAAGTTTATTTGTATGATTTTTTTGATAAAGAAAAGGCTGGAATTTATTTGCGCATAAAATCAGATAATTTAAAATTAGATGAAAAACTTGAAAAAGCTTTGCAAAATTATCATCTCAACTTGCCTTTTTATCAAAAAAGTGGATCCATTAAAACCGATTTAGAGCTTAAAATCGATTTTCATGATAAGGGTCAATTTCTTCATAATGGAATTTTTTATTTAAATAATGCCAATATATCTTTAGCCGATATGAATATTTCTAGAGGGTTGATTAGATTAGTGCAGGATAATTTAAGTATAGAAAATGCCGATGTGGAAAATCAGCACTTTAAAGCCAATATAAATGCCAAAATCAACTTAAAAGAAAAACAAGGAATTTTTAATACTCAGCTTTATAAATTGTATTTTGATGATGATTTGTTGGATATTAAAAATCAAAATATTACTCTTAATTTGGATTTTAATCAAGACGTATTGACTATACCAGAATGGAGTTTGATAGCTAATTTTAAAAATGGATTAGAAATTAATTTAAATAATCCCAATATTTTAATTTCCTATTCTAAAGTTCTTAAGGATTTTGGTTTTAACGAGGCTAAAAGTGTTTATTTTAAAACTTTAGATTTTAAAGATTTTGATTTGCAAGCCCAAGATGTAGGTTTTAATCATAATTTATTTATCAATAATCAAACACCTTATAATAAAGATAGTTTTAGTGTTGTAAGAAAAAATGATATTATATATATTAATACTCAAAGTGATCTTATAAGTGCTACAATATCTTCACTTAAAAAAGAAATACAGGTAAAAAATTTAACTTATGTTTATAAGAAAGAAAAAGATTCTTCAAATAGTTTTGATATCAGTAAAAATAAACAAAATATTATTTTTGGTGGGGCTAATTGCGCTTTAGTATTGGCTGATATGAATAAAACTTTAGCTTTTGATAAATTAGAAGCAGATCTAAATGCAAGTGTTTTAAATGTGCAAGGTTCAAGAGGAGGTACAAATTTAAATTTTTACTATAGTCCGGATGATTTAAAGCTTTTTGTTAAAAACATAAACGATCAATATTTAAATGAATTTTTACAAAAACAAGCAGTGCAAGATGGAATTTTTAATTTAAGTGTTGTTGGAAGTGGAGTTGATTATTTTGATGGAGAATTTGATTTTAAAAATACTTTTGTGAAGGATTTAAAAGGTGTTAATCAATTGATATCATTTATAGATACGGTTCCTAGTTTATTGATGTTTAAAACTCCAACCTTCAATCAAAAAGGTTTAAAATTTCAAAATGGAAAAGTTATTTTTAACCGAAAAAAAGATTTATTGAGTTTTAGTGCTATTAATTTAAATGGAGATAGTGTTGATATTTATGGATTAGGTAGTGCTAATTTACGTCTTGATACTATAGATTTAAATTTGGAGTTAAAAACTTTAAAATCAGCTTCTGAAACTATTTCAAAAGTTCCAATTTTAAATTATGTTATTTTGGGAAAAAATCAAGAAATAAGTACAAATATCAAGGTGGATGGAAAGCTCGATGATCCAAAATTTCATACTCAAATTTTAAGTGATACTTTAAAAACCCCATTTAACTTGATTAAAAATATTATACAATTGCCTAAAAATTTATTCGACTAATTAAAGTTTATTTTTAAATGAAAATAAACTTTAAATATATCTTTGCAATTTTTTCTATTTATAATATACTTTTAATAGCTAAAGATAATAACTATTTAAAAACTATACTCTATATAAGTTTTTGGTAATTATTATCACGCATTTTTATAATTTTTTTTATTTTAATTTTTATTTATATTTAAGATTATTTAATTTATCAAGTAGATTAAAATAAAATCTATATGTTACAAAATTACTCAAAAATTAAAAATTAATTAAAAATATACACAATATAAAATTAGGATGAAAATGAAAATTACAATTATCGGTTCAGGAAACATTGGTTCAAGTCTTTCTTATGGTTTGATTTTGCGTGAATTAGCTCATGAAATTGTTATGATTGATATCAATGAAGAGTTATTGATCGCAAAGGAGTTAGAATTATCTCAAAGCATAGCTGCTTTTAATTTAGATATTAAGTTAGTTTGCACTCAAGATTATGCACATACTAAAAATTCTGATATAGTTATTTTTAGTGCGGGTTTTACTCGAAAAGAAGGGCAAAGTAGAGAAGAGTTATTAAAACTTAATTCTGATATTTTACTCACTTGCGCAAAAGAGATTAAAAAATTTAATCCCGATCCCCTTTTTATCATTCTAACTAATCCGGTAGATTTATTGCTTAATATTTTATATCAAAGCAATCTTTTTTCGTCTAAAAAAATTATTGCCATGGCGGGAGTTTTGGATAATGCGCGTTTTAAATACGAGTTGGCTAAAAAATTAAATGTTAAAATGCCTAGTATAGACACCAAACTCATAGGTTTTCATAATGATGATATGGTTTTAGTTAAATCTCATACAAGAATTAATGGTAAAAATATAGACGAGTATTTAAATGAAGAAGAATTTGAAGATTTAGAAAATGAAGTTAAAACAGGCGGAGCCAAGGTTATTAAATATCTTAAAACTTCGGCCTATTTAGCTCCTTCTAGTGCTTGTATTAGAATGATAGAATCGATTAGAAGTGGAGAATTTCTGCCTATGAGTATAATCTTAGATGCGAAATTTGGGATTAAAAATAAAGCTTTTGGAATGATGGCGAGATTAAGTCTTGAAGGCGTGGTTGAGATTATGGATATTGAATTAAGTGCCAAGGAAAAACAAAAATTAGAATTATCTTTACTTAAGCATCATTATAGGGAATAAAATTAAAAGTGATTTTAGAAATTTCTTAGTTGAGTTTGGATTATTTTGGATATAATAAATCAAGAATAAAAATTAAAAAAGGAAAAATAATGAATATAAAAGCTCCAAAAGATACTCCAGTATGGGTAGATGAGCATCGATGTAAAGCTTGTAATATTTGTGTAAGTTATTGTCCAGCAGGAGTTTTAGCCATGCGTGATGATGTGCATGCTGTTTTAGGACAAATGATAGAGGTAGTGCATCCAGAATCTTGCATAGGTTGTACTGAATGTGAAACGCATTGTCCTGATTTTGCTATTATGGTGGCTAAAAGAGATGAATTTAAATTTGCTAAACTTACACCAGAAGCTAAAGATAGGGCTTTAGCGGTTAGAAATAATCAATATAAAAAATTAGCTTAGGAAAAAATAATGAGAGAAATTATAGCAACAGGTAATGTTTTAATTGCGCAGGCTGCCATTGATTGTGGTTGCAAGTTTTTTGGAGGATATCCTATTACACCAAGTAGTGAGATTGCCCATGAGTTAAGTCATCTACTCCCAGCTAATGATGGAACTTTTATACAAATGGAAGATGAAATTTCAGGGATAAGCGTTGCTATTGGTGCGGCAATGAGTGGGGTAAAAGCTATGACAGCAAGTAGTGGCCCAGGAATTTCTTTAAAAGCAGAACAAATCGGACTTGCATTTATAGCTGAAATTCCACTAGTGATAGTCAATGTTATGCGTGGGGGGCCTTCAACGGGCTTACCAACTCGCGTAGCGCAAGGGGATTTGTTTCAAGCAAAGGCTCCAACTCATGGGGATTTTGCAAGCATAGCTATTGCACCTGCTTCGCTTGAAGAGGCTTATTTAGAAACTATTAGAGCTTTTAATTTGGCTGAAAAATATATGACACCTGTATTTTTACTCATGGACGAAACAGTAGGGCATATGAATGGTAAAGCGATATTACCTGATTTAAAAGATATTAAAATTTATAATCGCAAAAAATTTGAAGGCGATAAGAAAGATTATAAACCTTATGCGGCTGGTGAAAATGAAGCTGCAACGCTTAATCCTTTTTTTACAGGTTATCGTTATCATGTAACAGGACTTCATCATGGTGATATTGGTTTTCCAACAGAAGATGGCACCATAGTGAAAAAAAATATAGAGCGACTTATGGGTAAAATTAATAACAATCGTGAAGATATTTGTACTTATGAAGAGTATATGCTTGATGATGCTGAATTTTTAATCATAGCTTATGGAAGCGTAAGTCGATCAGCAAAAGAAGCCATCCAAAGACTTAGGGAAGAAGGAATTAAAGTAGGTCTTTTTCGTCCTATCACTCTTTATCCTGTAGCGGAGAAAAAAATAGCTAAAGTGGTGAGTCAATTTGAAAAAGTTATGGTTACGGAATTAAATATGGGTCAATATCTTGAAGAGATTGAAAGGGTGAGCTTACGCCGTGATTTTATCAGTTTGCATCGTGCAAATGGCCGTCCTATCACCCCTAGTGAAATTATTGCTAAAGTGAAGGAGAATATATAAATGGCATTTAATTATGATGAATATTTAAGAACTGATAAACTTCCAACTCAATGGTGTTGGGGTTGTGGAGATGGTGTTGTTTTAAAATGTATTATCCGTGCAATTGAAAAACTTGGTTGGAGCATGGATGATGTATGTCTTGTTTCAGGGATTGGTTGTAGTGGCAGGATGAGTTCTTATGTCAATTGCAATACTGTGCATACTACACATGGTAGAGCTATTGCTTATGCAACGGGAATAAAATTAGCAAATCCAACTAAACATGTAATTGTGGTCAGTGGAGATGGTGATACTTTAGCAATTGGTGGAAACCACACTATACATGGTTGTCGTAGAAATATAGATTTAACACATATAGTGATCAATAATTTTATCTATGGTCTTACCAATTCGCAAACTTCTCCAACCACACCAAAAGGTTTTTATACCGTAACTGCGCAATTTGGAAATATTGATCCAAATTTTGATGCTTGTGAATTAACAAAAGCTGCAGGAGCTTCATTTGTTGCAAGAGGAAATGTGATAGAGGCAAATAAGCTTGAAAATTTAATCTATAAAGCTTTAGCGCACAAAGGTTACAGCTTTGTCGATGTTTTTTCAAATTGTCATATCAATCTAGGAAGAAAAAATAAAATGGGAGAAGCAACTGCAATGCTTGATTGGATTAAAAATCGTGTTGTAGAAAAAGCTAAATTTGAAAGTATGGATTTTGAAGAAAGAAAAGATAAATTTCCAACTGGGGTTTTACATGAAGATAATTCTCAACCAGAATATTGTCAAGCTTATGAAGAAGTGCGTCGTGCAGCCAAAGAAAAAAGAATGGTTGATTTAGGAGCTTTAAAATGAAATATCAATTAAGATTTGGCGGTGAAGGCGGACAAGGAGTGATCACTGCAGGAGAAATTTTAGCTGAAGCGGCAATTAAGGAAGGACGTCAGGCTTTTAAAGCATCAACTTATACTTCTCAAGTAAGAGGAGGTCCTACAAAAGTAGATATTATTATAGATGATAAAGAAATTCTTTTTCCTTATGCTGTAGAAGGAGAAGTTGATTTTATGCTTTCAACTGCTGATAAGGGCTATAAGGGTTTTCGTAGTGGTGTAAGAGAAGGAGGGATTATTGTTGTAGAACCTAATTTGGTACATCCTGAAAATGAAGACTATAAAAGATGGCAGATTTTTGAAATTCCAATTATTACTATAGCTAAAGATGAGGTAGGGAATGTTGCAACGCAATCTGTTGTAGCTTTAGCCATTGCTGCTTATATGAGCAAATGTATTGATTTGGATGTTTTAAAAGAAACAATGTTGCATATGGTTCCACCAAAAACTCGCGATGCGAATTCAAAAGCTTTTGATTTAGGTGTTAAATACGCCAAAGAGAGTAAGTCTGTTCAATTATAGTTTTTTGGGGTTTTACCCCAAATTTTATTAATTAAAAATTTTGCAATTTAGCTACTTTTAACGATTAAAATTTTATAATCAAAAACTTACTATTTTCAAGGAAAATAATGGATATCTTTGATGAAATGTTTAATAAAACCCCTAAAGAAAAATTTTTAGAAATCATACAAAATGGTAATTTGGGAGCCTTAGAAAAAGTATTTGAAAATTTTTTCGCTGAATATATAAGTATGATTGAGCTTTTGGAGAAACAAGGCTTAAATGAAATAGATGTTAAAAATTTTATACTTGAAAATGGAGATTTAATTAAACAGAGATTAGATGATATTTACATAGATTTGGGTGCCCAAATTTTAGGACATGAGGGTTAATGCAAAGATTGTTAAAATTATTTTTTGTCTTATTGTTTATTTTGGCGCACGAGAGTCATTTAAACGCGGCTCCAGTCTTTGAATATACTTATAAATTTGTTCTTAAAAAAGATCAAAGAGCAAGTGTGCAAATTAAAGAAGTTGGCTATGAGGATAAGGTTCAAAATTTTGATTTTTATTGGACTTTATTTGATAATACAAACATCATCGTTCAATCTAAATTTCGTAAATATCCAAGGCAATTTGTGATGAGTTTGCGAAGAAATTTGGATTGGGTTACTCAAACTTTAATTCCTGATTATACAAATCCACATATAGATAGAGCAAGGCTTATTTTAGAATTTAGTGGTTATAATAAGGGTTTAGCAACTTTTACAGTGTATATTGAAGATAAGGAGTCTCGTGTGATGGTAGAATTTTTAGATCCGAGAAAAACACCACTTCCAAATCCACCGCAAAATAATCAAGTTGTCCCTATGATCGATCTTAACCAACCACAAGTTAAACCATTGACAAGTTGGGATAAATAGCAAAAAAAGGAATTGAGTGTGCAAGTAATAGATGATTTGATACAAAAATTTTTAAAAGAGCTAAATTATCAACCTATATTAGAAATGCTTTTGCATGTTAAATCAGGGAAGAAATTGCGTTCTAAATTACTTTTAGCCATTTCAGGGGAAAGTAAAGAGGCAATAAGCATTTGTGCGACTATTGAGCTTATACATTTAGCAAGTTTGCTGCATGATGATATTATTGATGAGAGCGAGTTAAGAAGAGGGGTAAAATCCGTTAATTCAGAATTTGGGACAAAAAATGCTTTAATGCTAGGAGATATTTTATACTCTAAAGCTTTTTATGAATTAAGTCAAATGAACACTCAATTTGCAAACATTATTTCTGATGCAGTTGTCAAGCTTTCTATAGGTGAGCTTATGGATGTTAATTTAAGTCAGGATTTTAACACCGATAAAGATAAATATCTAAGTATGATTTATAATAAAACAGCAGTTTTAATTGAAGCGAGTGCAAGATGCGGAGCTATTTTAGCTGGTTTGGATGAAAAATCTTTTGGAGAATATGGAAAAAATTTAGGACTTGCTTTTCAGATGATTGATGATATTTTAGATATTAAAGGAGATGAAAAAACACTAGGAAAACCTTCTATGGCAGATTTTAAAGAAGGAAAGGTTACTTTGCCTTATATATATCTTTTTGAAAGTTTAGATGAAGAAGGAAAAAAACAATTAAAATCAATGTTTAAAAAAGATTTAAACGAGCAAGAAAAAATATGGATAAATACTCAATTTAAAGAAAAAGAAATTTTGGAAAAATCAATTTTGGAGGTTAAAGAATACGCCAAAAGAGCAATTGATGCTATAGAAGAATATTCTAATCAAAAATTAAAAGATATTGTTAAAGCAATGATAGATAGGAATTTTTAATGTATTATTGCGTTTCTTTTACTCATAAAAATACCGATCTTTCTTTAAGGGAAAAATTAAGTTTTACAGATGAAACAAAAAAGTATGAATTTTTACGCATGATTAATGCACATGAAAATATTGAAGAAAGTTTGATAATTAGTACCTGTAATCGTGTGGAGATTATTGCTTTTGTTAAAAATGCTTGTTCAGAATATATTATTAAAACTTTAGCTTTGTTATGTGGTGTCAATCAGGATGAGTTACTAAAAAAAGCTGATATATTTGAGGATAGCGGAGCGATACACCATCTTTTTTCAGTAGCAAGTTCTTTAGATAGTCTTGTTGTGGGTGAAACTCAAATTGCAGGACAAATTAAAGATGCTTTTTCATTTTCTCTAAAGAATGAATTTTGTAAAACTCATATTTCAAGGGCATTGCATTGTGCTTTTAAGTGTGCTGCTAAAGTCCGAACAGAAACTCAAATTTCAAAAAATCCTATTTCAGTTGCTAGTGTTGCTGTGGCTAAAGCAAAGGAACTTTTAGATTTAAGTCAAAAAAAGGCTGTGGTTATAGGAGCTGGAGAAATGGCTGAACTTGCAGCTAAGCATTTGATTGCTGGTGGAGCTAAGATTATTATTTTAAATCGCGATATGCAAAAGGCTAAATTACTTTGTGAAAAATTAGAGGGTTTGCATCAATACGATAGTTTGGAAAATTTAAAATTGTATTTAAACCAGTATGAACTCTTTTTTTCAGCTACTAATGCGACTCATGCTATTATTACTAATGCTTTAATCGAAGAAGTTCCTCATAAAAGATATTTTTTTGATATTGCAGTGCCACGTGATATTGATATTAAAGAAAATGATAAAATTTTTGTTTTTGCCGTTGATGATCTACAAGCTGTTGTCCAAAAAAATTTAGCCTTAAGGGAGAATGAAGCACGTATGGCTTATAGCATTATAGGGCAAGAAACATCGGATTTTTTTAGATATTTAAATGATTTGGCTTTAAATCCAATTATTAAAGCTATACGTTTAAAAGCAAAAGAGTGTGCAGATAAACAACTTGACATTGCTTTAAAGAAAGGTTACTTAAAACATTCAGATAAGAATGAAGCAAGAAAACTGATCCATCAAGTTTTTAAAGCTTTTTTACACAATCCAACTGTAAATTTAAAACACCTTCAAGGAAAAATTCAAAGCGATACAGTGATTAATGCTATGCGTTATGTTTTTGATTTGAAAAATAATCTTGAGGGTTTAAATCAATACAAATGCGATTTTAACATGGAGAATAATGATGAAATTTAGTCAATTATATGCACCAAGCACAAAAGAAACGCCTAAAGATGCAAGTTTGCCAAGTCATATTTTTTTAGTTCGATCTGGTTTTGTTGAACAAATTGGTAGTGGGCTTTATAATTTTTTGCCTTTAGGGAAAAGAGTTTTAGACAAAATTCGTGCCATAGTTAAAGAAGAAATGGATAAAGCTGGGGCACAAGAAGTAAATCTTAGTTTTGTTACCCCAGCTAGTTTGTGGCAGGAAAGTGGGCGTTATAATGTTTTTGGAAAAGAACTTTTGCGTTTTAAAGATAGAAAAGAAAATGATTTTGTTTTAGGGCCAACTCATGAAGAAGCGATGGTTTCTTTGGTGAAAAATAAAATTACAAGCTATAAGCAACTTCCTTTGCATTTGTATCAAATCGGTTGGAAATTTAGAGATGAAGCACGTCCGCGTTTTGGGCTTTTAAGATGTAGAGAATTTTTAATGAAGGATGGTTATAGCTTTCATAAAAATGAAGAAGATTTGACACGTGAATTTGATTTGATGTATGAAACTTATTCTCGTATCTTAAAAAGAATGGGATTTGATTTTAGGGCTGTTGAGGCTGATAGTGGAGCAATAGGTGGAAGCGGCTCTAAAGAATTTATGGTTTTGGCAAAAAATGGGGAAGATGATATCTTGCTTTGTGAAAATTGTGATTATGCTGCAAACATTGAAGCAGCAACAAGAGCTAAAAAAACTTGTGATAAAGAGCGTCCAGAAGCTAGTTATGCGAGTAAATTTCACACCCCTAATATTAAAAGTATTAAAGAATTGGCTGATTTTTTTAGGATAGATGAATTTTATACTGTTAAGGCGGTTGTAAAAAAAGCTATTTATGAAAATGAAAGTAAATTGGTTGTATTTTTTATACGTGGATGTGATGATTTGCAAGAGGTTAAAGCGCAAAATGCTTGTAAGGCTTTAGAGCTTATTGATGCGGATGAAAGCGAATTACTTAATGCGGGATTAGTTCCTGGTTTTATTGGATTTGTAGGCCTAAAAGATATAGATTTTTATCTTGATCAAGAGCTTGAAAATGAAAAACAAATGATTATTGGAGCTAATGAAAAAGATTATCATTTGGTAGGAATTGATGTTGTTAATCTCAATAAAGATCGTTTTAAGGATTTAGTAGAGGTTAAAGAAAATGATTGTTGCTTAAAATGTGGTGCAAAGCTAAGAAAAAGTAAAGGTATAGAGGTAGGGCATATTTTTAAACTAGGACAAAAATATTCTAAGGCTATGAATGCGCATTTTTTAGATGAAAATGGAAAAACTCAAGCATTTTATATGGGATGTTATGGAATTGGAGTTTCTCGTTTAGTAGCTGTTGCTATTGAGGCTAGTCATGATGAAAAAGGTTGTATTTGGAATCAAACTTTGGCTCCTTTTGTTATCGATATCATCATTTCAAATATAAAAGATGAAGAAGCTTGTCAATTTGCACATCAAATTTATCATCAATTGCAAGATTTGGGTATCGAAGTTTTGCTTGATGATAGAAATGAACGTTTTGGTGTGAAAATGAATGATTTTGAATTAATGGGTTTTCCTTATGCCTTAGTGATCGGCAAAGGATTGCAAAACAATGAAATAGAACTCATACAAAGAAAAAATCTAAGCAAAGAAGTGATTAAAACAGAACATATTGTAGAAATTATAAAAAAGAAAATATTATGAGTTATAAGCTTAAATTAAGTCCTTTATTTGCTGTAGAAATTATTTTCAGCCTATTATTTATTGTCTTTTTTGGTTTTGGAAATTTTTTAATTTTTATTTTAGCAAGTATGATATTTGGTGTAATACTTTTAGGGGTTTTTTGGAAAAATATACTTGAATTTCAAATTTTAGGCTTTAAAAATATGCTAACACAATTTTCTTTTGTTATTGCTGGGTTTTTACTTGTTTTTCCAGGAGTTTTAACAAGTTTTTTAGGGTTTTTAGTTTTTTTATTTGGCATTTTTTTAAAAATAGCTACTAAAACAAAATATACCCATAAACAAAATCGAAATTCGAGTGAAGAAATCATTGATGTTGAAATTATAGAGGATGGAAAATGAATCAATTAATCATAGCCACAAGAAAAAGCGCTTTAGCTCTTTGGCAAAGTGAGCACATCGCGCAAATTTTAAAAAATCAACACAATATAGATGTTGTATTGCAAGGGTTTAAAACAAAAGGGGATATTTTGCTTGATTCTCCTTTGGCTAAGATTGGTGGTAAGGGGCTTTTTACAAAAGAACTTGAAGAGAGTATGCTTAGAAATGAAGCGCATTTAGCGGTGCATAGTTTAAAAGATGTCCCGAGTTTTTTTCCAAAAGGTTTGGTTTTAGCAGGAGTTAGCAAAAGAGAAAAAAGTAATGATGCCATGTTGAGTCAAAAATATGAAAATTTTCTCTCTTTACCCAAAGGAGCAAAAATAGGCACTACAAGTCTTAGGCGAAAAATGCAACTTTTGTTATTAAGGCCTGATTTAGAGATTATTTCTCTACGTGGAAATGTAAATTCTCGCATAGAAAAATTAAAAAAAGGTGATTTTGATGCTATTATACTTGCTTTAGCAGGTATTAAACGTTTGGAATTAGACAAAGAGGTTAATTTTATCTATGAATTTAGCAAGGATGAACTCATTCCTGCAGCCTCTCAAGGCGCTTTAGGTATAGAGAGTATTGAAGATGTAAAAATTTTAAATTTATTAAAATGTTTAAATGATGAAAATACTTTAATAGAAACGACTATAGAGAGAGAATTTATCGCTACTTTAGAGGGTGGATGTCAAGTTCCTATAGGGATCAATGCTGAACTTAATGGAGATATGATTTGTGTCCGTGCTATACTTGGTTTGCCTGATGGGAGTGAAATTTTAAAAGATAAGAGAATGATCAAGAAAAATGAATTTAAAGGATTTGGTGAAATTTTAGCTAAAGAATTTATAAGCAAAGGAGCTAAAGAACTATTAAAAAAAGCAGAGGATATGATATGAAAAATTTTATCCAAGTTTTAAAGGAAAATAATTTATTAAAAATTATCGAAGAGCCTGTGGATGTAGATCTTGAAATCGCACATTTAGCTTATATTGAGGCAAAAAAAGAAGAAAATGGTAAGGCTTTGCTTTTTAAAAATCCTGTTGATAAAAAATTAGAAAAAAAATACAAATTTCCGGTTTTAATGAATACTTTTTGCAATCAAAAAGCTTTAAATTTAGCCTTTGGAAGAGATTTTAATGAAGTGGCTGATGAAATTTCAAAATTAACCAAACTTCATATTCCTACTAATTTTAGAGCCAAAATTGATTTTTTTATGAATTTATTGAGTTTTAAAAATGTCCCACCTAAAAGATTAGGCGTAAATAAGGCACTTTATAATTATGAAATTTTAAATTCTCTTAAAGAACTTCCTATACTTAAAACTTGGGAGGATGATGCAGGTAAATTTATCACTATGGGGCAAGTTTATACTCATAATTTAGATAAAACTCAAAATAATCTTGGAATGTATCGTTTGCAAGTAAGCGGTGAAAATGAACTTTTAATGCATTGGCAAATCCATAAAGATGGCGCTAATTTTTATCATGAGTATAAAAAAGCAGGTTTTAAAAAAATGCCCGTTAGTATAGCTATTGGTGGAGATCCGCTTTATATCTGGTGCTCTCAAGCTCCACTACCAAAAGGAATTTTTGAACTTTTACTTTATGGTTTTATCAAAAAAACTCCCGCTAAATTGACACCTTGCGATAATGGTGTTTTTGTCCCTTTTGATAGTGATATTGTTATAGAGGGTTATGTGGATTTGGAGGAATTTAAAATAGAAGGTCCTTTTGGCGATCATACGGGTTTTTATACTCCTGCAGAACTTTTTCCAGTCATGAAAGTTGAAAAAATTTATGCCAAAAAAGACGCGATTTATCAAGCAACCGTTGTAGGAAAACCTCCTTTAGAAGATAGGATTATGGGGCTTGGAACCGAACGTATTTTCTTGCCTCTTTTGCAAACTTCTGTTCCGGATTTGATCGATTATAAAATGCCTGAAAATGGAGTTTTTCACAATCTAATTTTAGCTAAAATTGATACAAAATACCCCGCACATGCACAGCAGATCATGCATGCTTTTTGGGGCGTGGGGCAAATGAGTTTTGTTAAACATGCAATTTTTGTTGATAAAGATGCACCTAGTTTAGATGATTATGATGCGCTAATTCCTTATATTCTCAATCGTTTTTGTGTGCAAAAATTACTTATAAGCGAAGGAATTTGCGATCAGCTTGATCATGCGTCGCCTAATTCTTGTTTTGGTGGAAAAGCAGGACTTGATGCTTGTGATAAAAATGAGATAGAAGAGCTTGAAATTTTAGAGGATGAAAAATTATTTGAACTTTTTAATTCTGAAGTAGAGCTTTTTGCTTTAAAGCAGTTTTATAAAGAATGTAAAAGTCCTATAGTTTGTATTTTACTTGATAAAAAAGAAAGAAATTCTCAAGTTTTTGAAAGATTATTGAAATTTAAAAAGCATTTTAGAATTTTAGTCTTTTTAGATACAAACAATAAATTAGAAAATCCATACATGTTAGTGTGGCGAGTAGTAAATAATATCGATGCAAAAAGAGATTTATTTATAAAAGAGGATAGATTAGCTATTGATGCGAGTGCTAAAAATGAAACTGAAGATTATACAAGAGCTTGGCCTCGGCAAACTGATTGCAATGAAAATGTTATAAAAGATCTAATTTTGCGTAATATTTTAGATAATGATCCGCAGTTATTTAAAAAATTTGAAATTATGGGTTAAGAAAAATAAGTTTGTTTTTTAATTGGCACACTTTTTGCTTATAAAAAATTAAGTAAAAATTTTAAAATTTTTATTAAAAAAGTATTCATAAAATTATTTTTTTGCCGATGTAGAGTTTAACTAGCAATAGAAGAAATTTTAAAAAGGATTTTAAAATGGAAATTTCGAAGGCAAATGAAAAAATGGATATGGTTTTGACTCAAATGAGTCAAAGAACAGATAAGGCGCAAAAAGCTAGTTCGGATATTCACGCTGAAAAACAAAGCCAAGGAGGCGATGATAATCAGCAAAATTTGAATGATAAATTAGCAGATGTTACGAAAAAATTAAATGAACAAATGGATTCTTTGGATACCAATGTTCGTTTTGGTTATAGTGATAAAACTGGTTCTATGTATATCAGCGTAACTGAAAAAAGCACAGGAAGAGAAATTCGTAAAATTCCTAGTGAAGAGGCTATGAGATTAGCAGAATATTTTAAAGATGTAATCGGTATGATTTTTGATAAGGAGAGTTGAAAATGGCGTTAGGTAGTTTATCAAGTTTGGGTTTTGGATCTGGAGTTTTAACTCAAGATACTTTGGATAAGTTAAAACAGGCAGAGGAAAAAGCTAGAGTAGATCCTTATACAAAAAAAATCGAAGAAAATACAACTAAACAAAAAGATTTAACTGAAATAAAAACAAAATTGCTTACATTCCAAACCGCAGTTTCTTCTTTGGCGGATGCAACAGCTTTTGCAAAGAGAAAAGTAAGTGCGAGTGTGACTACAAATCCTCCAGCGAGTTTAACTGCTGATAGTGGGGTATCTTTACAAAGTATGAAGATCAATGTAACTCAACTCGCACAAAAAGATGTTTATCAAAGTAAAGGTTTGGCAAACGATGGAGGTTATGTTGATTCTAACTTAGAGGGTGATGCTTCTTTTACTCTTATGCAAAATGGAAAGCAATATACTATTACTTATAATAAAAACACAACCTATAGGGACTTAGCCGATAAGATCAATGAAGCTACGGGTGGTGAGATCGTTGCAAAGATTGTAAATACGGGAGAAAAAGATGCTCCTTATCGTTTAACCTTAACCAGTAAAGAAACCGGAGAAGATAGTGCTATTAGTTTCTTTGATGGATATAAAGATGATAAAGGAAGATATGTAGTTGATCAAAATGCCTCTAAACTTTTTTCAAATCTTGGATGGGAGTTAGATAAACCTTTATCAGATACTGCGGGTAGAGATGGTGAAAACTATGTTCTTACTCTTGATCCAGAAACTTTCAAAGGATATGGCATTAAGGATGATAAAGATAATCCTTTACATATACAAAAAGCACAAAATGCTGAATTTACCCTTGATGGAATCAAAATGATACGTCAAAGCAATACCGTAACCGATCTAGGCGTTGGTTTAACTTTGACTTTAAATAAAACAGGAGAAATTGATTTTGATGTTCAGCAAGATAATGAAGCTGTAACTAAAGCTATGCAAGAATTAGTTGATGCTTATAATGATTTAGTAACCAATCTTAATGCTGCAACAGATTATAATGCTGAAACAGGAACTAAAGGAACTTTACAAGGTGTAACTGAAGTTAACTCTATACGCTCAAGTATCATTTCAGCTTTATTTGATTCTCAATCAGTTAGTGGAACTGTTGAAGATGAAAATGGTAATAAAGTTAGCACTACGGTTATGCTTTCTATGCAAGATTTTGGTTTAACTTTAAATGATGCTGGAACTTTAAGTTTTGATTCTTCTAAATTTGAAAGCAAGGTAAAAGAAAATCCTGATTTTGCGGAAAGCTTTTTTTCAGGTATCACGCAATATCAAGATATTTCTCATACTGGAGATTTGATTAAACAAGGTAGTTTAGATAAATATTTAACTAAAGAAGATGCTGAAACAAGAGATGGAGAAGAAAATCAAGGGATTAAATTCGAATCTGGAAAATTTAGCATAGTTTATAATGGTCAAACCTATGATCTATCAAAAACAACAGATGGGACAAATTTTGTACTTACAGGTAAAACTGAAGAAGAAATGCTTAAAAATTTGGCCAGTCATATCAATAGTCTTAATATTGATGGATTAAAAGTTAAAGTTGAAGAATATGATAAAAATAATGAAAAAGGTTTTAAACTTAATTTTAGCGGCGATGGTGGATCTGATTTTGCTATCAAAGGAGATAAAGATTTTCTTAAGATATTTGGTTTAAGTGAGACAACGATTGCTGCAAAGCCTATCGAAGGTAAGGGTATTTTTTCTCAACTTAAGGCAACTCTTCAAGGAATGACAGGAACAAATGGTTCATTAACTAAATATGATGAAAGTTTGACTAATGATACTAAATCTCTAAATGAGTCAAAAAAATCAGCTCAAGATATGATTGATGCAAGATATGATACTATGGCAAATCAGTGGTTGCAATATGAAAGTATTTTAAATAAACTTAATCAGCAATTAACCACAGTTACAAATATGATTAATGCTGCAAATAATTCAAATAATTAAGGAAAAGATCGATGCAAAATAGTTTAGCTTATAATGCTTATTCCCAAAATCAAGTAGGGATAGAATCTTCTCAAAAATTGATTGAAATGCTCTATGAGGGCATTTTACGTTTTTGTGCTAGAGCTAAAGTAGCTATTAAAAATGAAGATATAGAGCAAAGAGTTTATTTTATTAAAAGAACTACAGCTATCTTTATAGAATTAATCAACACCTTAGATTATGAAAAAGGCGGAGAAGTGGCACATTATTTAAGTGGGCTTTATACGAGAGAAATTCAACTTCTATCTTTGGCAAATTTAGAAAATAATGAAGCAAGAATCGATGAGGTTATCAATGTAACCAAAGGCTTATTGGAAGCTTGGAGAGATGTGCATAGCAATGAAGAAATGGCTTGATGATTTTAAACTCGCTTTAATACAAGAAAATATAGAAAATTTAGAAAGCCTTTTAGATGATTTAGATTTAAAAGGCTTTGCAATCAACGCAGCAAAAAAATCCAAAAATGATGACGAGCTTAGAGAAAATATAAATGATACTTTAATTCAAATTCAAGCTTTATTGCAAGAAGCTACAAATTTAATCATAGCAAAAAAAGACAATAAAGCTCATGATATTCAAAAATTTCAAAAAGCTTTAAAATATTTTAATTCTTAATTTTAAGGATTAAAATAAAATTTATTTTCATTAAATTATAAGCAAGACAGTGCTAGAATAAGCTTTTATAAAAAATTCTGAGGAAATTATGAAAGATTTATTTTTATTCAGTTCTTTATTTGATTCAAGTCATACTTTTTCTTATTTTTTTCATTTAGGCTTAGTGGCTTTTATCGCAGTAATCATTGCTTATAGAGCTACTAGTTCTATGCAATTTATCCCTCGTGGTTTGCAAAATTTAGGAGAAGCTTTTTTAGAAGGCGTTCTTTCTATGGGGCGTGATACTTTAGGAGATGAAAAAAGTGCTAGAAAATACCTTCCTTTAGTGGCTACTTTGGGTATTATTATATTTTTTAGTAATGTTATAGGTATTATCCCTGGTTTTCATTCACCAACAGCAAGTTTAAATTTAACTTTATCTTTGGCTATTATTGTTTTTGTTTATTATCATTTTGAAGGAATAAGAACTCAAGGCGTGGTGAAATATTTTTCTCATTTCATGGGGCCTATTAAATTTTTAGCTCCTTTGATGTTTCCAATTGAAATTGTTTCTCATTTTTCTCGAGTGATTTCTTTATCTTTTCGTCTTTTTGGTAATATCAAAGGCGATGATTTATTTTTAATGGTTATCTTAGCTCTTGTTCCTTATGTGGCACCACTTCCTGCTTACGTACTTTTAACTTTTATGGCATTTTTACAAGCCTTTATTTTTATGATTTTAACCTATGTGTATTTAGCAGGTGCTGTTAAGATAGAGGAAGATCATTGATTTATATTTTAGAATTTTTCAAAGGTGCATCCTTGGCTTTAATGCTTTTTGGTGCATTTTTGATGTTTCTTAAATTTAATTCTTATGTATATTTATGTCTAGGGCTTACTCCGGGTTTGCTTTTAACTCTAATTTTTATTTTACTGATAGAAAATTACCAACTTAAAAATAAGTTAAATAATACTTCTCATTAATATTTAATCTTACTTTTTATTTTTTAAAGTCATTTTGAAAGAAAATAATGTTAAAATAATACCAAAGATAATTTAAGTATCAAGGAAATTTAATGTTTGAAGTAGTTATAGGACTTGAAGTTCATACCCAACTTAATACTAAAACAAAGATTTTTTGCTCTTGTGCAACTTCTTTTGGGGAAACTCCTAATACTAATGTTTGTCCTACTTGCTTAGCTTTGCCAGGTGCTTTACCTGTTTTAAATGAAGAAGCAGTTAAAAAAGCGATTTTTTTTGGAAAAGCTGTAAATGCCACTATCAATAAAAAAAGTGTTTTTAATCGTAAAAATTATTTTTATCCTGATTTACCTAAGGCTTATCAAATTTCTCAATTTGATATTCCTATAGTGGAAAATGGGGAACTTTTTATTAATGTAAATGGAGAAAATAAACGTATAGGTATTACTAGGGCACATTTGGAAGAAGATGCAGGAAAAAACATCCATGAAAGCAATTTTTCAAAAGTGGATTTAAATCGTGCAGGAACTCCTTTGCTTGAGATTGTAAGCGAACCTGAATTAAGAAGCAGTGATGAAGCGGTCGCTTATCTTAAAAAACTTCATTCTATCATACGTTTTTTAGATATTTCAGATGCAAATATGCAAGAAGGAAGTTTTAGATGTGATGCAAACGTGAGTATTCGTCCTAAAGGAGATACTAAACTTTATACAAGGGTTGAAATTAAAAATCTTAACTCTTTTCGTTTTATACAAAAAGCGATCGATTATGAAGTGAAGCGTCAAAGTGAGGCTTGGGAAGATGGAACCTATGAAAAAGAAGTCGTTCAAGAAACAAGACTTTTTGATACAAGTAGTTTAACCACTCGCTCAATGAGAGGAAAAGAAGAAGCTGCAGAATACCGTTATTTTCCAGATCCTGATCTTTTGCCAGTCTTGCTTAAAGATGAATTTTTAGAACTTAAAATTCCAGAATTGCCTGATGAAAAGAAAAAACGTTATATGCAAGAATTAGGCATTAAAGAGAGTGATGCAGAAGTTCTTATTAGTTCGCTTGAGATGAGTCGTTTTTTTGAAAATTTAATTACTCAAAAATTAAATCCTAAACTTTGTGTTAATTGGCTAAATACAGAACTAATGGGACTCTTAAAGGGAGAATTAACTATAGAAAATTCTCCAGTAGATGCACAAAAACTTGGAAATCTAATAAAACGCATAGAAGAAGGCGTTATTAGTGCTAAAGCAGGTAAAGAGGTTTTAGCCTATGTGTTTGAAAATACTCAAATAAACATTGATGAAGCCATTGATAAATTAGGCTTAAAACAAGTAAGTGATGATTCTGCAATTGAAGCAGTTATTGAAAAAATTTTAAAAGAAAATGATGATAAAGTTGCAGAATATAAAAGCGGTAAAGATAAGCTTTTTGGGTTTTTTGTAGGTCAAGTGATGAAAGAGGGTAAAGGAGCCTTTAATCCTTCAAAAGTGAATGAAATCTTAAAATCAAAGCTAGGTTAATGAGTAAAATTGCAGTTATTGGAGCGGGAAAATGGGGCAGTGCTTTATACCATGCTTTCAATGTTAAAAATACTTGCCTAATCACTTCTCGTTCGCAGCGAAATTTAACTCATTTTGTTGATTTAGATACTGCTTTAAAATGTGATTATCTCGTTTTTGCTTTAAGTTCTCAAGGAATTCATAAGTGGCTTAAAGAACATTTTAAAAATCAAGGCCAAAAAATTTTAATCGCTTCCAAAGGGATAGAAACTTCAACTTGTAAATTTTTAGATGAAATTTTTTTAGAATTTGTCAGTCAAGATCAAGTATGCGTTTTAAGTGGCCCTTCATTTGCAGCAGAGGTTGAGGAGAAATTGCCTTGTGCTTTAGTCATTAGTGGTTTTAATCTTAAAATTTGTGAAGAATTTGCAGCTTTTTTCCCTGATTTTATAAAAACTTATGTAGGCAATGATGTAAGGGGTGCAGAAATTTGTGGAGCTTATAAGAATGTTTTAGCTATTGCTAGTGGAGTGAGCGATGGTTTAAACTTGGGTAATAATGCAAGAGCATCACTTATTTCAAGGGGACTTATAGAAATGCATCGTTTTGGAAATTTTTTTGGAGCGAAAGAAGAAACTTTTTTAGGGCTTAGTGGCGCAGGAGATTTGTTTTTAACTGCTTCAAGTCAGCTTTCTAGAAATTATCGTGTAGGTTTAGCACTTGCTAAAAATCAAAAATTAGATGATATTTTAAAAGATCTAGGCGAAGTCGCTGAAGGAGTTAAAACAGCTTATGCTATAGAAAAAATAGCTTTAAAAAATCAGATTTATACGCCTATAGTACGTGAAGTTGTACAAATTTTACAAGGAAAAGATGTAAAAAAAGCAGTGCAGGAACTATTAAAAGCTAAAAAATAGGAGTTAAAATGCTTATTAAAAATGCTAAAATTTATGGTCAAGAATTACAAGATGTTTTAATTCAAAATGGAAAAATCGCAAAAATAGATACTAACTTAGAAGGCGATGAAATTTTAGACGCTAAAGGAATGACTTTATTACCTTCTTTTGTAGATTTAGGCGTTAGTTTAAAAGACGATAAATTTTCCTTAGATCATTTATCATCTTTAGAACAAGAGTGTATAGAAAATGGTTTTAGCGCTGTTGTCTTGCGTGATTGTATGGATTTTGATGAAGAGATTTTTTCACTTTTTTTACAAAATCTAAATTTTAAAAAAATAAAAATTTTTCCAAATATACGTGCTTTAGATTCTCAAGGAAAAATTAAAAATTTAGCCACACTTTTAAATAAAGGAGCTAATGCTTTAGAGCTTAAAAGTTCTAGCGATACGAATATTTTACGCGTAGTTATGCAATATGCTTTAATGAAAGATAGTTTCGTTTTTACTCGTTGCAATGATAGTGATTTTGATGATAGAGGGGTGATGAATGATTGCGAAACTAGCTTTAATTTAGGTCTTATAGGAATGAGTTTAGTTGCTGAAACAAGCGAAGTAGCAAAGATGAAGGAAATTGCTCAATTTTATGGAGTTAAGATTGTTTTTGATTTATTGAGTTTTAAAAGATCTATTGAAATTTTAGATAAAGATGATCTTAAGCTAGTGAGTATTCATCATTTGATCAAAGATGATAGTGCTTGTGAAAATTTTAATACAGCAGCTAAACTAAACCCTCCTTTAAGAAGTACTCAAGATAAAGAATCTTTAAGAACTTTTTTAAAAGAGGGAAAAATTCAATTTTTAACTTCCATGCATAGCCCTAAATCTTCTTCTTTGAAAGATTTGGCTTTCGATGAAGCGGCTTTTGGAATTGATGGAATATCTGATTTTATAAGTCTTTGTTATACTTTTTTCATCAAAAATAGTTTTTTAACTTGGAAAGAACTTTGTAATTTTACCAGTAAAAATCCTAGTGAATTGTTAGGTTTAAATGCCGGAGTTATTGAAGTAGGAAAAGATGCCAATTTGATACTTGTTGATGAAAATGAAGAAATTTCTACTCCAAAGAGTCCTCTTTATAATAATGATAAATTATTTGCAAAAGTTAAAATGCATATAATTAAAGGTGTAAAACTTTAATCAATATTAGTTTAAATAATAAATTTTTATTTTAGCAATTTATTAAATTGCTAAAATAAATTTAAATCCTAAGAATATAATCGCAGCCATAATTCCTGCAGCTGGTAAAGTGATAATCCATGCTAAGCCTATCGGTTTCATTAAAGCCCAATTTGCATTTTTATTATACACACCAATGCCTAAGATCGCACCAATTAAAATATGAGTAGAGCTTACCGGAATTCCAAATTGAGTCGCTAAAAGTATAACGATACTAGCACCAAGTTCTGCACTAAAGCCTGTAGTTGGCTTAATGGTGGCTAATTTTGATCCTACTGTAGCGATCACTTCTTTTCCTAAAAACCAAAGACCAGCAACTAAAGCAACTCCAAACATAGCCATTGCTGCAAAAGGTATAGGTGAATTAGCATTAATGGTAGCATTTTTAAGAACATCTAAAATTGCCGCAAAAGGCCCAATAGCATTAGCTATATCATTGGCTCCATGAGAGAAAGCAAAACTTGAAGCGGTAAAAATTTGAAACCATGAAAAAAGTCTGTCGGTTGTTTTGTTTAACTCATTTTTCTTGACAATTTTTACAATAGCAAATGTTATAACATAGCTAATTATTCCTAAAATTCCCATAATCCAAAAATTTTGTAAAATATCTAAAGTACTTACATTATTCAAGCCTTTAAATAAAAACATCGCTGCAATGATTGCTGCACTGATACATGCAACTATAGGCATGTGAGTTTTTAAGACAGAATATATATCTATATTTTTTTCTCTTTCTTTAAATTCTTTAATTTTATTTTTGTAAAAATTATTTTCTTGCTCTTCATCATCTAGAGCAATTGCTGAGAGCTCTTTGATTTGTTCTTCAGTTGATTTATTTTTAAGATTTAGAAAATAATTTTCTTTAAATTTTCTTTTTTCTTTTTTTATATTTTTTAAATCTTCACTTAGTTTTTCAGAAGGTTTGAGTATTTTTTTATCAATGTAAGAATAAATCAAATAAGCAACCAATCCTCCAAGCAAAGGAGAGGCAATCCAAGATATAACAATTCTTACAATTTCACTCCATTTAACCATAGAAAGAGTTTGAGAACCATCGAATTTTAAAAGCCCCATCATGATACTTGCGCCGACAATTCCACCTACTATACTATGCGTGGTTGATACTGGCAAACCTTTTTTAGTGGCTATAAAGATCCAAAGTCCAGAGCTAAGAAGAGCGGATAGCATAATGGAAACAAAAAGCATAGGATTAAATTCTTTAGGAAAAACTACAATCCCGCTACGTATGGTTTGAGTAACCTCTGCACCTGCAAAAATAGCTCCGCTTAATTCAAAAACTGCAGCAATAAGAAGAGCTTGTTTTATAGTAACTGTTTTAGCCCCAACGCTTGTCCCAAAAGAGTTAGCAACATCATTACCACCAATATTGAAAGCCATAAATATACCAAAAATCGAGGCGAGTATAAAAAGTATTAATTGGTGTTGAGATATATAACCAAATCCCCAAATAATAAAAGCCGCAACGCTTATGATAAATATAACAAAAGCTATAATATTATCTTTTTGCATAAAAACCCTTTTTTAAATTTTTAAGTTTGCTTTTAATTATACCTTATAATTTTAAAATTGCAAATATTTTATCTTGAGTTGATATAGTATTTATTTTATTTTTTTATAATATTTTTAAACTTAAATATGTAGTTAGGAAAAGCTGATTCAATGAAAAATGCTTTTTGTATATTTCTCTTATTTTCTTTACTTAATGCAAGTGAAACAAATTGTTCATGGCATCAATTTGATTTTCAAGCTGTTAAAAAGGCTCCTAAAATTCAAGAGGAAAATTTAGATTTTCAAAAAGCTTTAAATAGTTTATTATCAAATACTTTAGAAAATGAAAATGGTATTGATACAACCGATGGTGTTTTAGATTTTCAAAATGAAAATATCCGCGTTAAAAATTTAAGTTCAATTTACGAAGGAGAAAATGATTCCTTATTATTTCAAAAAGAACTTTTTATCGCTCAAGATGGGTATAATTATTCTAGCGGCTTAATCAATCGTTATAAAAAAGATAATTTTTTATTTGGTTTTAATGGGTTTGTAGATAAACAAGAAGAGCAAAAAAATGCTAAAAGTTTTGGAGCCGAATTTGGTTATGGTGACTTTGTTAAAGCTTATAGTAATTATTATGTTTTAGATGAAATTAATAAAAGTTTTCAATTAGGAATTAGTTTTATTGATCCTGCTTATAATAAATTTACATTTGATGTGATCAAAGATGAAGAAAAAACTAATTACCAGTTAATTTATTCTCCTTATAGTATTTTAAATTTGAATATATCTCGTCGCATTTTTAATGCTAATACAAATGAAAATGATATCGCAGTTCAAATCGGATTTAATTTTAGTTTTGATAAAAGTTTCTCAAGACAACTTCATAAACAAGATAATATTTTCCAAGAAATCAATCGTTATGATTTCTTGGAGAGAATTTATTAATTCATCCCTGCATTATGGAATTTTTCTGGATTATCCATAGCATAACGGAATTTTTCCCAATCAATTTGTTTATCCCAAATGGAAACAATTAAGGCTGCAACGCTATTTCCACAAAGATTTCCCACAGCTCTCATTTCTGACATAAATTTATCAACGCCTAAAAGTATTCCTATAGCTGCAACAGGTAGAACTTCTGCTAAAGTAGCATTTGCTTCAGATATTTCCATATTTCCTAAAGCGGCTAGGGTACTACCTAAAACTATAAACCCTGATCCTGTTACTCCAACAGCACCTTTTGAAGCTATCATAAGAACGATTAAAATACTGATTTCATGTGCTAGACTTAGATTAACATTGAAGGCCTGTGCTAAAAAAATCAAACTCATAGCTAGATAAATATTAGTGCAATCAAGATTAAAACTATAGCCTGTTGGTAAAACAAGTCCAACGGTAGCTTTAGAAAGACCCGCTTTTTCTAATTTTCTCATCAAAGGAGCGAGTGCAGATTCGCTTGAACTTGTTGCAAAGACGATTAAAACTTCACGAGCTATAAATCTCATAAATTTAAATATATTAACCTTAGCAAAATAACAAATTATTCCTAAAATACCAAATATAAATACTAAACAAGAAATTAGCATAACTAAAAGTAAATAAGCAAGGTTAATCAAAGAGCCAATGCCATATTGTGCAATTAAAACAGCCATAGCTGAAAAAGCGGCAATAGGGCTAAAATACATTATAATTTGTAGAATTTTAAAAACAAAATTTTGAAGAACTTCTAAAACTCTTTGAATGGCTTGTTTATCTTCTGTTCTCATTAAAGAAATAATTAAAGCCGTAACAATAGCAATCACTAAAACTTGTATGGTTTTTCCTTCAGTAAAAGGAGTAATAATATCGGTTGGCATAGCATCTTTTAAAATATGCATAATCTCTGAACCAGCGCTAATTTCTGTTGTTTGTGAAATATATTTTTGCACACTTTGAGTATCTAATTGATCCGGATTTAGATTCATCCCGTGGCCTGGTTGCATTACATTAGCCATAAAAATACCTATAGCTAAAGCCAAGGTGCTTACAACTTCAAAATATATCACAGCCTTAGCTCCTATACTTCCAACCTTTTTTAAGCTTTCAAGGCTAATAATTCCTAAAACTAAAGTTACAAATATAATAGGTCCAATTAAAACTTTTAAAGATTTTATAAAATATTCCACACCTGGCTTACTTGCAATTGCCCATTCTTTATCAATATATCCAAGTGTAACACCGGCAATAATTCCTATAATTACCCAAAAACCTAAACTTTTTAGGATTCTTTTGTATAAGGGAGGTTTTATCTCTGCAAAAGTTTGACTTAAAGTTTCCAAAAAAACTCCTTAATTTTATTTCAATTGGTAACATCTTAACAAACAAAGAATAAAATAGAAATTAAATATTTTAATTCTTGGCTTTTATAAAAAATCATTTGGGTTATAATGTTACGTAATTTCTCATTTTATAATAAATTAAATATATTTATGTTAGCATAGATTAAATAATGCTTTGGTGGTTATTTTAAAATCCCAATGCTGTTTTTAAGTTTTTTAAAAGTGATAGAAAGAGTTTAGGGTCATGGAAGAAATAATAGTAGATAATAATGCTTTAATTACTTCAAAAACAGATCTTAGAGGGAATATTATTTATGCAAATAATGATTTTGCTAAATATGCAGGATATACAATTGATGAGTTATTAAATCGACCCCATAGTATCGTAAGACATGAAGATATGCCAAGAACAGTATTTAAATGTCTATGGGACTATATACAAAGAGGCGATGAAATTTTTGCTTTTGTTAAAAATAAAGCTAAAGATGGAAGGTATTATTGGGTTTTTACTAATGTAACTCCTTCTTATGGCATACATGGTAATATTATTAATTATTATTCAGTTCGCAGAGCTCCAAATCGTAAAATTTTACCTATGATAGAAGAAATTTATAAAATTTTAAGAGAAAAAGAACAAAAAGGTGGAATTCAAGCAGGTGTAAAAGCTTTAATGGAAATTGTTAATTCTTATAAAATAAGTTATAATGAACTTATTTTTAATTTACAGCATGAAATTTAAAGACAAATTAATATTAATAATTGTAGAATATATCAGATCTTTGTAATTTATCTTACAAAGGTTAGTTCTATCTTTTTTTTGATTTAAAATCATAAAAAATAAATATTTATTGTAAGAAAGGGAGACCTAATTCAATGAAAAATGGATTATTTTTGGCTATTTTTCTGGGTATTTTAAGTATCTTTGGAACGATTTTTGTTCATGCTTATGTTGGAGCAGTGATTATATTACTTGCTATTGCGCTTATGATTTATCTTTTTATATATTACAAAGATGAACAAATAATGATAGATAAGCTATATGATCTTTGCAAGGAGTTAAGAGAAGGAAATTTCGAAAATAGGGTTGTTTATATAAAAACCAAAAGTCAAAAATTCGCAGAAATTTCGGATAATCTTAATAATACTTTAGACAATCTTGAAGCTTATTTAAGAGAGATCAGCACTTCTATAGCTTGTTCGCAAAAAGGAGAATTTTATCGTAAAGCTTTACCTGAAGGTCTTAAGGGTATTTTTGCTCATAATATTGAATTTATCAATAAAGCTTTAGCTAATGTGGAAAATACTTCAAAATCTGTCTTTAAAAATGCTTTATCAAGAGCTTTGATGGATCTTAGCCTTGGAAATCAAAATAAAGATATGTCACAAATTTCAGTCTCTTTAAATAAAGATATTGATGTTATGAAAGATGTGCATGATGTGGTTAATTCTATCACTCATACAGCAACAGAAAATGGTAGCGAGGTTGATTCTTTACAAAATGCTATGGCTTCTTTAATGGAAGTGGTTAATTCAAGTAAAGAAACCGTTCAAACTTTTGTTGCTAATTCTCAAAATATTACTTCTGTAGTTGAGGTAATTAGAGATATTGCTGATCAAACAAATTTACTTGCACTCAATGCAGCAATAGAAGCCGCACGTGCAGGAGAGCATGGGCGAGGATTTGCGGTGGTTGCTGATGAAGTTAGAAAATTAGCCGAAAGAACTCAAAGATCTACAAGTGAAATTTCTATAGCAATTCAAACTATGCAACAAGATTTTATCAATATTCAAAATGGCAGTGAGCAAGTTTTTAATATCGTAAGCCAATCAGAAGAAAGAATCCAAAAATTCTCTCAAGCTTTTAGAGGCTTAGAGGAAAATAGTTCTACTTTGGGTAAAGATTTTTCAGAACTTGCTAATAGATTAGCATTATCAGTTATAAAACTTGATCATATTTTATATAAATCAAATATATATTTAAATCTCAATGGAGCACAAGAATTTGACTTATCTAGCGTGGATCCAATTTCTAATTTGTGTCTTGATGATAGAATCAAAAATATTATTAATCATTTTGTATCGGATGAAGAATTAGATTCTACAAAGCAACTAATCAAATCAAATGCGAAAAAAGCTATAGAGGAATCAAAAGCAAGTTATATTGATCAAAGAGTATATGATACTATTGTCAATGATATAAAAGTTTTAGAACACAAAAGTACTGAGATTTTAGATAAATTAAAAATTTAAGGAAGTTTAAATGTCAAAAGAAATTTTTTTACAAAAAGATAGTTTGATAACTTCAAAAACAGATTTAAAAGGTTTAATAGTTTATGCAAATGATGATTTTTTAAAATATGCGGATTATACCATGAAAGAAGTATTATATCAACCGCATAATATAGTAAGACATCAAGATATGCCAAAAACTGTTTTCAAATTTTTATGGGATTACATGAAAGAAGGCAAAGAAATCTTCGCTTATGTAAAGAATAAAACTAAAAATAATGATTATTATTGGGTTTTTGCTAATGTAACACCTTCTTTAGATACTAGAAATAATATTATCGGATATTATTCTGTTAGGCGTATGCCAAATCGTAAAGCGTTAGAAACTATAGAAAATCTTTATAACGATTTATTAAGAGCTGAAAAACAGAGCATTCATAAAGGTGTGGAAATGTTAAAAGATTTCTGTAAAAGCATGGGTAAAAGCTACAATGAATTAATATTCTCTCTTCAAGAAGACAAATAAAAATTTATAGACTTAAAACAATCTTTGTTTTAAGTCTTGATGTTATATAATCTCTATTCATTGTTTTTAAAAAACTTCATTTATTTAGGAAAAAATATGTTCGATATTATTGTCATAGGTGGCGGACATGCTGGTATCGAAGCGAGTGCTGTTGCTGCTAAAATGGGCAAAAAAACTTTACTTTTAACAACCCTTATAGAACAAATCGGTGCGGCAAGTTGCAACCCAGCTATTGGAGGACTTGCTAAGGGACATTTGGTTAAAGAACTTGATGCCATGGGTGGTTTAATGGGTGAAATTACTGATAGCGCAGGCATACAATTTCGTATTTTAAATGAAAGTAAAGGTGTAGCAGTAAGGGGCAGTAGAGCACAAATTGATATGGATAAATACCGTATTGTTGCACGTAACAAACTTTTAAAGCTTGAAAATTTAGAAATTTCACAAGAACAAGTTTGCGAGTTGATATTTGACAAAGATAGAGTTATTGGAGTAAAAACTAACTTAAATAATGAATACAAAGCTCAAAAAATTATTTTAACAACAGGAACTTTTTTAAATGGACTTATTCATATAGGAGAAAATAAACTTGAAGCAGGGAGGGTTGGAGAACTTGCTTCTGTAAAATTAGGAAAAAATTTATCTCATACTAATTTGAAAATGGGACGTTTAAAAACAGGAACTTGTCCTAGAGTGGATGCAAAAACTATCGATTTTAATGCCCTTGAAATTCAATACGGAGATGAAAACCCTAAGGCTTTTAGTTTTAAAACTAGAGATTTTAATCCCACTCAATTACCATGTTATATAGCAAGAACCAATTTAAAAACTCATGAAATTATTAAAAATAATTTTTATCGTGCTCCACTTTTTACGGGACAAATTGAAGGAGTGGGGCCAAGATATTGCCCATCTATAGAAGATAAAATCAATCGTTTTGCAGAGAAAGAAAGCCATCATCTTTTTATAGAACCTCAAACCATTGATGCTACTGAGTATTATATCAATGGATTTTCTACTTCTTTACCTTATGAAGTTCAACAAGAAATGCTTTCTTCTATAAAAGGATTTGAAAAAGCTAAAATTACACGTTTTGGTTATGCAATCGAGTATGATTATATTGATCCAACAGAACTTTACCATACTTTAGAAACTAAAAAGATTAAAAATCTTTATTGCGCTGGACAGATTAATGGAACGACAGGTTATGAAGAAGCGGCAGCACAAGGCTTTATGGCAGGTATTAATGCTGTTTTAGCTCTTGATGAAAAAGAACCATTTATTTTAAGACGAGATGAGGCTTATATAGGCGTTTTAATCGATGATTTAGTAGTTAAAGGAACAAAAGAACCTTATAGAATGTTTACCTCAAGGGCTGAATTTAGATTACTTTTAAGAGAAGAAAATGCCATAATTAGACTTGGAAAATATGGTAAGGAATTTGGACTTTTAGGGGATGAGGATTATAAATTCATTGAAAATATTAAAGAAAATTTAGATAAAGGATTGAAATTTCTTTTGAAAAAAGAATTGACACCTAATAATCAAAATAATGAATTTTTGACTCATTTGGGTGAAGAAAAAATCAGTTCTATTGTTAATTTGCAAAAAATAGTTGCACGATCTAGCTTTAATATAGAAAAATTAAAAAAACTAGATCCTATTTTTGAAACTATGGATGAATATTCCTTAAGAGAAATTTTAAATGAAGCTAAATATTATCATTATATCATCATGCAAAAAGCACAAGTTGAAAAAATGAAAAATTTAATTGATATGCGTATTCCTAAAGATTTTGATTTTAAAAGTGTGAGTGGTTTAAGCAATGAGGTAATTGAAAAACTTGAACTTAATAGACCTTTAACCTTGTTTGCTGCTAGTCAGATTAGCGGTATCACTCCTGCGGCTTTAGATATTTTACAAATTTATATAAAAATCCAAAAGAAACAAAATTAATGTTTCTTGCGGTTTTATTTTTTTTAATCACTTTAGTTTTTATTTTTTTAAGGCCTTGGAATTTATCTTTATGGATAATTTCTTTAATCGGAGCTTTTTTTGTTTATTTTTTTAAACTTGTAAATTGGAATGATATTGTTTTTATTTTTGATCTTGTTTGGGGAAGCTCTTTAACTCTTTTAGCACTTATGATACTTTCTTTTGCTTTGGAAATTTTAGGTTTTTTTGACTTCATAGCTAGAAAAATTTTGGATTATTCTAAAAATAAAAATGAAAAAATTTCGACTAAGAAATTAATGCTTTTTTTACTTGTTTTTGTATTTTTTATCACTGCCTTTTTAGGAAATGATGGTGCTATTTTGATCATCACTCCTATTGTTATTGCGATTTTTAGCACTTTTAAAAATTTAAAAGATAGTATCATTATAAATACTTTTTTATTGAGTGTTTCTTTTTTATGTGATGCAAGTTCTAATACTTTGGTTATTTCTAATTTAACTAATTTAATCACGGCTAATTATTTTAATCTTGATTTTTTAGAATTTGCAAAAAATATGTTTTTACCAAGTTTGTTTGTTTTATTTTCTACCCTTTTTATTGTTTGTTTTGTTTTTTTAAGATCCCTACCATGCTATCTTGAAATAAAACTAGCCAAAGAGGTAAAATTTTCTACTTCTTTTTTTCTTTTTTGTATTTGTTATTTGATTTTATTTGTACTTAGCTTTTTTATCGCTCAAATATATCAATGGGATAAAAGCTTGATCGCTTTATGCGAATCTTTGTTTTTTTGGTTTATAGCTTATAGGATTAAAAAAAGAGAGGCTTTAAGAGTAATTAAACATGCGCCTTGGGGTATTTTTATTTTTAGCTTTGGACTTTATATCGTTGTTTTTGCTTTGCATAAATGTGGAGTAGGTGAAATTTTATCCAATTTATATCAGAATTTGAAATACAATGAAATCAATTCTATTTTTGGCACAGGTTTTATTTCAGCTTTATTATCTTCAATTTTTAATAATTTACCTATGACTTTAATCGGTGATTTAGCGTTGAAAGATTTTCCAAAAGATATGGTATATGCACATCTTTTAGGAGTTAATATCGGTTCAAAGCTTACCCCTATAGGATCTTTAGCAACTTTATTTTGGTTAGAACTTTTGACAAAAAGAGGTATTAAAATTTCTTTTTTAAAGTATTGCAAATTTAGCTTTTTTATCACTTTGCCCGTTCTTTTTTTCTCTTTTTTGGGGCTTATTTTGAAATAAGTAAACAAGAGATTAATAAGCAAAGAAAAAATTTATTTTATTTTAGATAAACTAATGATTTGTTTAAATAAAAATGAAAGGACGAGTTATGGCTACATCTGAAAGCAGAAGAAGCTTTATGGGAGTTGCATTTGGAACCGTAGCTGCTGTAGGCGGTGTTTTTTCGCTTGTTGCAATGAAAAAAACTTGGGATCCACTTCCAAGTGTTAAAGCTGCAGGTTTTACTACAGTAGATTTATCAGGAATGCAAGCCGGAGAGCTTAGGACGATAGAGTGGAGAAAAAAACCTATTTTTATTTTAAAAAAAGATGCTAGTATGGCGAAAGATCCAAAGCGTGATGTTGTTGTTGATAATGCGGCATATACTGTTGTTATAGGACTTTGTACCCATTTAGGCTGTATTCCTGCATATCATCCAAGTGAGCAAATTTTTAAATGTGCTTGTCATGGTGGGGAATTCGATACAAGTGGAAAAAATATCTTTGGACCTCCTCCAAGACCTCTTGATATCCCTCCTTTTAAAATTGAAGGAACTAAACTTGTTTTAGGCGAAGAGGGTCCAGAATATAAACAAATGACCAAGGAGGCTTAATTATGGCACATATTAGAAAAGCAAATGGCTTAATAGATTGGCTTGATCAGAGATTAGCTGTCAATAAATTATTTGATGTTTTGATGGCAAAATACTGGATCCCAAAACAAATTAATTTTCTTTGGGCGATGGGTGTTATTTTAACAACGCTTTTTGCAGTACTTTTTGTAACAGGTCTTTTACTTGTAATGTATTATAAGCCTGATACTGCTCTTGCTTTTAATAGTGTAAATAAAACAATTATGCAAGAGGTTGATTATGGTTGGTTATGGCGTCATATGCATGGTGTAGCTGCTTCTGTAATCTTTTTAATCATTTATATTCATATGTTTACTGGAATTTATTATGGTTCTTATAAACGTGGCAGAGAGATGATTTGGGTAAGCGGTATGCTTCTTTTTGTTGTGTTTTCAGCTGAAGCTTTTAGTGGTTATATGCTTCCTTGGGGACAAATGAGTTACTGGGCTGCACAAGTTATCACTAATCTTTTTGGAGGAATTCCTTTTATAGGTCCTGAACTTGTAATTTGGATTCGTGGGGATTATGCTGTTTCTGATCCAACTTTAACAAGATTTTTTATGCTTCATGTATGTTTGCTTCCTATTGTGATTATTTCAATCATTGCTTTCCATTTTTATTCTTTAAGAATTCCACATGTAAATAATGAAATTTCTGAAGAATTAGATTTTGATTTAGAAGCTGAAAAATATATGGCAGGCGATACTAAAAATTCAAAAGTAATTCCTTTTTGGCCAGGATTTTTATCTAAAGACTTTATGTATATTTGTTTATTCATGATTTTCTTTTTTTATTTGGTTTGTTTTAAATTCGAATTTGCTATGGATCCTATCAATTTTGATCCAGCGGATGCGCTTAAAACTCCACCTCATATTTATCCAGAATGGTATTTCTTATGGAGTTATGAGGTTTTAAGAGGATTTTTCTTTGATATAGCAGGTATCAAAGCTTTTAGTATCGGTTTAGCGGCTTTTGGTGTGGCTCAAGTGATCTTTTTCCTACTTCCTTGGCTTGATAGAAGTGAAGTGGTAAAACCAGCTCATGAAAGACCTTTATTTTTTATTTGGTTTTGGATTTTACTTGTAGATATGATCGTCTTGACTATTTATGGCAAGTTGCCTCCAACGGGTGTAAATGCTTGGGTAGGATTTTATGCTTCTGTTGTATTTTTATTATTACTTCTAGTCATCTTACCTATAATTACTATTATGGAAAGAAAAGGAGCTAGATAATGAGAGAAATTAAAATATTTTTAATAGTAGTAATTTTTGCAGGAATTGTGTATTGGGGTGTTGAACCTTATGCTCATTCTGTAATGAAACCGCATGTTGCTCCTGCTAATTTTGATTTTTCTGCAGAAGATATCAATTATGCTAAGAATATTTTAGCTCAAAAAGAAACAGCTTTAAATGATGCTAAAAAGGCAAATGATGCTAAAAGAATAGAAAGTGCTCAAAAAGAACTTGACAAAGCAAAAGAGGATTTAAATCAAGTTACAACTCTTTGGGATAATGTTGCAAAAATAGATCTTAGCAAAGGTAATGCGGCTAAGGGTAAAGAATTTTTTGCTGGAAATTGTGCAGGTTGTCATGGCTTAAAAGAAGACAATATCACATCACCAGTTGCTGATTCTTCTACTTTTGGAGTTATTCCTCCTGATTTAAGTTCTGCTGGGGCTATTTTTGATGATAAATTTTTAGCAGCTTTGGTGATGAATCCATCTGTAACTTTAAAGGTATATCATAAATTTGGAGATGCCTTCCCAATGCCTCCTTATCAAGATACTCCAGAAGTTATGAATGCTAATGTGGCTAACGTGGTTGCTTATCTTAAAGAAATGGGAACTAAATTTGAAGCCAATGAAAATGCTGCAATTAAAAAAGAAATAGAAACTAAATATCAAAAAATGGCAAATAGTCCTGAAAAAACTGCTTTAATAGATAAAGACATTGCATTTGCTAAAGATAAGGCTACTTTTATAGAAGCTTGTGGTCGTTGTCATGATGTAAAATATGATAATTTCTTCACTCCTTCAAAACATAGTGATTTGAAAACTTATTTAGGCTCAATACCGCCTGATCTTTCTATGATGATTAGATCTCGTGGAGAACAATATCTACACGACTTTATCAATGATACTCAAAAACTACTTCCAGGAACTGCTATGCCAAGAGTTGGTTTAACAGAATCTGCTCAAGCTAAGGTTATTTCTTATATTGAAAAAGTAGGTGATAGCAAAAAAGAAGAAAGAGAAAAAACAGGAATTTATATCATGATATTCTTCGCGATTTTAAGCGTATTTGCTATAGGCTGGAAACGTTCAGTTTGGTCTAAACTTCATTAAACCTTTTTTAGATTTTCATCAGGCTTTGATGAAAATCTTTTAATTTATCTTCAATTTTATTAGATTTTAAACTTAAAAGAGAAATACTGCTGTTTAATAATTTTTATTAAATTGGAGTATTTATGTTTGAAAAAAAATTAATTAAAAAGATTCTTTCAAAATGGAATTATGGTGATTTTAAAGTTATATTTTGGGATAACGAGGAATTGATCATTGGAAAAAAACCTTCTCAATTTACCTTAATTTTTAAAGAGAAAATACCTTTATTTGATTTATTTAACGATACAAGTTTAGTTTTTGCAAAACATTATATGGAATCTAAGCTTGATATAGAAGGAAATTATGATGAGATAGCTAGGGTATTGTATTATTTTTCAAATAAACATTTTTTAAAAAATAAGGAAGATGCTTTAAGCAAAATTACACAAAAACAAGAGAGCAAAAATATCAAAAGCCACTATGATTTGGGAAATGACTTTTATAAATTATGGCTTGATGAAACTATGAGTTATTCTTGTGCCTATTTTAAAAATCCAAATGATACTCTTTATCAAGCGCAAATTAACAAAATCAATCATACTTTAAAAAAACTTGATTTAAAAAAAGGAGAAAAGCTTTTAGATATAGGTTGTGGTTGGGGATGGCTTTCCATTATGGCTGCACAGCAATATGGTGTTAATGTTGTTGGAGTTACAATTTCTGAAGAGCAATATAAAAAAGCAAAAGAAAGAGTGAAAGAATTTAATCTTGAAGATAAAGTTGAAATAAGATTGCAAAACTACCAAGATTTAGAATTTGAAAATTATTTCGATAAGGTTGTCTCTGTGGGTATGTTTGAGCATGTAGGTAAAGAAAACTTAGGGCTTTATTTTATGAAAGTTAAACAAGTGTTGAAACCAGGGGGAATGATGCTTTTGCATTCTATTTTATCTATGTTTGAGGGAAAAACTAATGCTTGGATTGATCAATATATTTTCCCAGGGGGATATTTACCTTCTTTAAGAGAGGTTATTAGTATTATGAGTGAATGGGATTTTCACCTTCTTTTAGCAGAAAGTTTAAGAATACATTATGCTAAAACTTTAGATATGTGGAGTCAAAATTTCAATCAAGTTTTGCCACAAGTGAGAGAAAAATATGATGAAAAATTTATCAGAATGTGGGATTTATATCTAAGATCTTGTGCTTCAGCTTTTCGTGTGGGCAGTGTGGATTTGTTTCAATTTCTAATTACAAAAGAAATCAATAATGAATTAAGCCTAACCAAAGAGTATATTTATAAGTAAAAACTAAACTTAATTTTGGTAAAATCGAAACTTCATTTCGCACGCACCAACTTCCTTTTTAGCTTGTTTAGTTAAGGGGTGCGGAGGAATAAAGCTAAATTTATAAGGAGAAATCATGGTTAGCATGAGAGATTTATTAGAATGCGGTGTTCATTTTGGACATCAAACAAGAAGATGGAATCCAAAAATGAAGAAATTTATTTTTGGTGAAAGAAAAGGTATCTATGTTATAGATCTACAAAAAACTTTGAGATATTTTAGATACACTTACAATATCGTTCGCGATGCTGCAGCTGAAGGAAAAACTATACTTTTTGTTGGGACAAAAAAACAGGCTGGCGGAGCGATTAAAGAATACGCTGAAAAATGCGGTATGCCTTATGTAAATCACAGATGGTTAGGCGGTATGATGACCAATTTTGGCACTATTCGTCAATCAATTAGAAAATTAGAAGTTATAGAAAAAATGGAAGAAGATGGAAGTATCAAACTTTTAACTAAAAAAGAAGCTTTGATGCTTACAAGAAAAAAAGAAAAATTATTAGCTTATCTTGGAGGAATTCGTCATTTAAAAACTCAACCAGATATGATTTTTGTTATCGATACAGTTAAAGAAAAAATTGCTGTTCAAGAAGCAAATAAATTAAGAATTCCTGTTGTAGCACCTCTTGATACAAATTGTGATCCTGATTTAGTAACTTATCCTATTCCAGGTAATGATGATGCAATTCGTTCTGTTCAACTTTTCTGCCAAGAAATAGCTGAAGCTATCAATGAAGGAAAAAATTTAAGAGAACAAGATGGTGAAGTTCCAGCTACACAAGAGCAAGAAATCACAGAAGAAGAAAAAAAAGAAGTTTTAGATGAAGCTATGAGTGAAGAAGATTTTAAAGAGGAGCAAGAATAATGGCTGAAATTACTGCTGCAATGGTAAAAGAACTCCGAGAAAGTACAGGCGCGGGGATGATGGATTGTAAAAATGCTTTGAGTGAAACCGATGGAGATTTTGACAAAGCAGTTCAGCTTTTAAGAGAAAAAGGATTAGGCAAGGCTGCAAAAAAAGCTGATAGACTTGCTGCTGAAGGTTTAGTGAGTGTTAAAGTTAATGATGATTTTTCAAGTGTAACCATCACTGAGATCAATTCAGAAACTGATTTTGTAGCTAAGAATGATCAATTTATTTCTTTAACTAAAGATACAACAGCACATATTCAAAACAATAGCTTACAAAGTGTTGAAGAACTTCATTCAAGTATGATCAATGGGGTAAAATTTGAAGAATATTTAAAAAGTCAAATTGCAACCATTGGTGAAAACTTGGTTGTAAGAAGATTTGCAACTCTAAAATCAAGTGCTAATGGCGTTGTTAATGGTTACATCCATACAAATGGACGTATAGGTGTTATCATTGCTGCTGCTTGTGATAGTGCTGAAATCGCTTCTAAATCAAGAGATTTTTTAAAACAAATTTGTATGCATATAGCAGCGATGAAACCAAGCTATTTAAGTTATGAAGAATTAGATCTTTCTTTTGTTGAGAGTGAATATAAAGCTTTGGTGGCTGAACTTGAAAAAGAAAATGAAGAAAGACGCAGATTAAAAGATCCAAATAAGCCAGAGCTTAAAATACCTAAATTTGCAAGTAGAAAACAACTTAGTGAAGAAATTTTAAAACAAGCAGAAGAAGATATTAAAGCTGAGCTTAAAGCACAAGGAAAACCTGAAAAAATTTGGGACAATATCATTCCTGGAAAAATGAACAGCTTTATAGCGGATAATTCTCAACTTGATAGTAAATTAACCCTAATGGGACAATTTTATGTTATGGACGATAAAAAAACTATAGAGCAAGTTATCGCTGAAAAGGAAAAAGAATTAGGCGGTAAAATTAAAATCGTGGAATTTATCCGTTTTGAGGTTGGCGAAGGTTTAGAAAAGAAAACTGAAGATTTTGCTGCTGAAGTAGCTGCGCAACTTTAAAAGCGATTATAATGGAACTTTTAAGAGCGGAGAATTTAAGTCATAGCTTTGATTATCCGCTCTTTGAAAATTTAAATTTAACTTTAAAAACTCAAGATTGTATTGCTATAGAGGGGAGTAGTGGTTGCGGAAAATCCACTCTTTTGCATATCCTTTCTTCTTTACTTCAGCCAAATAAAGGCGATGTTTTTTACAAAAATAAGAACCTCTATCATTTAAATGAAAATGAAAGATTAAAAATTCGTCGTTATGATTTTGGTATTATTTTTCAAACACATTATTTATTTAAGGGTTTTTCTGCTTTAGAAAATATAGAACTTGCTAGTGTTTTATCGCACCAAAAATTGGATGAAAAAATTTTGGAAAAACTAGGCATTGATAAGCTTTTAAATCAAAAAATAGGAAAATTAAGCGGTGGGCAACAACAGCGTGTAAGCATAGCTAGAGTGCTTTGTAAAAAACCTAAAATTATTTTTGCAGATGAAGCGACTGGAAATTTAGATTTTGATAATGCTAAAAATGTTATAGAACTTTTAATTAGTTATGTTAAAGAAAATGAAGCGGCTTTATTTTTTGTTACTCATGATCACAATCTTGCAAAATTTTGCGATCAAATCTATACTTTAAAATCAAATGGAATTTGTTAATTATCTAGGCGATAAAAATGTAGCCACTTTTATGCTTCTTTTTGCTAGAATGAGTGGGCTTATAGTTTTTTTTCCTTTTTTTTCTCATAATTCTATTCCTATAGTTATTAAAACAACTTTAGCTTTATTTTTAACTATGTATTTATATCCTTTAGCAAAGCTTGAAAATTTGCATTTGGATGCTTTTTTTGTGATCCAACTTTTAAGCGAAGTGATTTTTGGAATGATCGCAGGTTTGATACTGCAAATTATTTTTGCTATTATTATGATGGCTGGTGAGCAAGTCGCTTTTATCATGGGATTTACAATGGCTAATGTCTTAGATCCAAGCTCGGGTACAAATATGCCAATCACATCTCAAATTTTACATCTAATTGCTTTGTTGTTTTTTCTAGCTTTTAATGGACATCATTTGATACTTTTATTTTTAAGTTATTCTTTGGGTTATATTGATTTGGGGGCTTTTTATCCTCAAGAAAATTTAATGCATTATTTAAATTCGGGTATTTTAAATATTTTTATTATAGGTTTTACCATGAGTTTTCCTATACTTGGAATTTCTTTGCTTACTGATACTATTTTTGGACTTTTGATGAAAACTATGCCACAATTTAATCTTTTGGTTATTGGTTATCCTATTAAAATCGCTTTAGGGATTATTGTTTTAATAGTTATTTTAATTGTGATGATGGAGTATTTTAAGGATTTGATATTAGAAGCAATCACTCATATGCAAACTCTCTTTTTTGTCTAAGCAAAGGATAAATGAAAATTTTGTAGAATAGTGATTATTTTTAAGGATAAGCGATGAAAATTTTACTTTTAAATGAGAATTCTGTAGTTTCAAGATTGATAAGTCTGAGTGCTAAAAAAATGTCTTATGAATTTGAAGAGCTTAATACTTATAGTGAAGATTTAGGTCATTATGATGTTATTGTAGTTGATAGTGATATTCCAGCTCCCTTAAAGGTTTTAAAAGAAAAATGTGATAAATTGATATTTTTAGCACCGCGTAATCAAAATGTTGATATTGATGCGCAAATTTTATACAAGCCTTTTTTACCTACGGATTTTTTAAATTTATTAAATGGGGAAAATTTAAAAATCGACGATACCATTACTACAACAGCTATTGAAGATTCTGATGATGAAACTAGCAAAAACGAACTTGATATAGGCGATTTAAATTTAGATTCTCATAGTGAATCTAGTGAAGATGAAATTAAAATCGATGATTTGAATTTTGATGAGGAAAATTTAGGTGAGGAAAATTTAAATCTTGAAGAAGCAAAGGAAGAAAATTCTATAAACGAAGAAGAATTAGGAAATTTTGATGATCTTGAAGAAGTTAAAGAACAAGAAAATTCTTCAAATGAAGAATTAGAAAATTTTGAAAATCTTGAAGAAAATGAAATTGCAGAATCAAGCGAAAAAACAGAAGAGATTAAAGAGGATTCTCAAGTATCGCAAGAAAATCAAGATGAGTTAGAAATCGATAATGATTTTAAACTCGAAGAAAATATCGATGAACTAGATGAAGAAGAAAAGACATCAGAGGAAAGTGACATTGATGATAATGAAATTTTAAAAGATCATGAAATTTTAGATCATGATGAAAATTTACAAGATGATGATCTTTCATCGCAAGAAGAAAATTTAGATGAAGAATCAGAACAAACCAATATTCAAGAAGAATCTTTTGAGGATGAATTGCCTATAGTTGAAGAACAAGAAAAAGAAGTCGATTTTGATGATATTCCAGAAGATGCGGAATTTTTAGGACAAAGCAAAGAAGACGCAGAAGAATCAGAAGAGGAAATTTTACCTGTAATTGAAGAGGAAGAAACTTCAGAAGAAGATTTAATCAATGATTTTGGAAATTTAAGTACTCAAGATCAGATAAAAGAAGAATTAGCCCAGCTTGATGAGCTTGAATATGAGATTGATGAAGATGATAGCCCTCAAATTTTAGAGGATTTTAAAGACAAGCCTGTTTTTGATGAAAAAGAATTACAAATTGATGAGGAAGAAGTCGTGGTTCCAAATTTAGCAGTGAGTGAATTAGATAGTATTAAAGAAAGCGATATACAACAAGCTTTAGGTGAAGCAATAACGCAAGAAGAAACGATCGAAGAATTAGCATCTAATGATCAAGATACTAAGATGTCAGAAACGGACAATGAAGAAATTGTCAATGAATTGAGTCAAAGTATTGCAGGAGCGATCACTTCAAGTATTAAAGATAATACCTTAAAAGCAGCTCTTAAGGGTATGAATATGAACATCAACATTAATGTTACGTTTAATGAGGAATAATATTTGAAAAATTTCATTTTATTAGTGTCAGGACCTAGCGGAGCGGGTAAATCCACACTTTTAAAAAAGCTTTTTGAAGAATTTAAGTCAGATTTATATTTTTCAATTTCATCTACAACTAGATCTCCAAGAGAGGGTGAAAGACACGGAGAGCATTATTATTTTGTTAGTCATGAAGAATTTCAAGAAGATATAAAAAATGACTATTTTTTAGAATGGGCTAAGGTGCATGAAAATTTTTATGGAACTTCATTGCGATACACGCAAGAAGCGCTTAATAATGGAAAAATAGTCGTTCTTGATATAGATGTGCAAGGATATAAAATAGCCAAAAAAAAGTTGCAAGATAAAATTGTTTCCGTTTTTATCACAACAAAGGATAAAGAAGAATTAAAAAAAAGACTTATTAAGCGAAATACTGATACAATAATACAACTAGAAAAAAGATTAGAGAATGCAAGCGATGAAATGAAAGAGCTTTGCGAGTATGATTATTTGATCATCAATGATAAACTCGATCAAAGTTATGAAGCATTGCGAGCAATTTTAGTCGCCCATAGGTTAAGAACAAAGGGGCAAGATCTAGATCAAATTCAAAATACTTGGAATAAAGGAGAATAAAATGGGTGGTTGGTCAAGTCCTAGTCATTGGTTGATTATTTTATTAATTGTTGTATTGCTTTTTGGAGCGAAAAAAATTCCAGAACTTGCAAAGGGTTTAGGCAAGGGTATAAAAACCTTTAAAGATGAGATGAATAGCGATGATGAAACAGCTAAAAATACTCAAAAAATCGAAGAAAAGCAAAATAAAGAAAATAATACAAGCATTGATGCAAATATAGACGAAACGAAAAAAGCTTAAGGTTTTTTCTTGAAAAGTATTATTTTTAACGAAATTAAAAAAGTTTTAGGATGTGATTTTATTCTTGAAAATCCTAAGGATAAAAACTTAGCACATTTTGCCACTCCTTTAGCTTTTTCTTTAGCTAAAGAGTTAAAAAAATCTCCTATGATTATAGCTAATGATTTGGCACAAAAATTTCAAAATCATCATTGTTTTGAAAAAGTTGAAGCCATCAATGGTTATCTTAATTTTAGAATTTCAAAAAACTTTTTAAATGAGCTTGTAACTCAAGCTTTAAAAAATCCAAATGAATTTGCCAAAGATGAGGGTAAAACTCAAACTTTTTTACTTGAATATGTGAGTGCAAATCCTACAGGTCCTTTGCATATAGGCCATGCAAGAGGAGCTATCTTTGGTGATACTTTAGCGAGAGTAGCAAGGCATTTAGGTTATAAATTTGATACAGAGTATTATGTCAATGATGCGGGAAATCAAATTTATCTTCTTGGACTTTCTGTTTTATTGAGTGTAAAAGAGAAAATTTTAAAAGAAGAAGTAGAGTATCCAGAGCAATATTACAAGGGCGATTATATCAGCGATTTGGCTGAAGAGGCTTATAAAGAATTTGGAAAAGAATTCTTTAAAGAAGAAAATATCCCTTCTTTATCAGATTGGGCAAAAGATAAAATGCTGATTCTAATCAAGCAAAATTTAGATCAAGCAAAAATCAAAATCGATAATTATGTAAGCGAAAGATCTTATTATGATGCTTTAAATGCGACTTTAGAAGCCTTAAAAGAGCATCAAGGTATTTATGAAAAAGAGGGAAAAATTTGGTTAGCTTCTTCTTTAAAAGGAGATGAAAAAGATCGTGTGATTATTCGCGAGGATGGTCGTGGAACTTATTTAGCTGCTGATATAGTGTATCATAAAGATAAAATGAGTCGATCTTATGATAAGTGTATCAATATTTGGGGAGCTGATCATCACGGATACATTCCTAGAATGAAAGCCGCTATGGATTATTTAGGTTTTAATCCAGATGATCTTGAAATCATTTTAGCACAGATGGTTTCCTTGCTTAAAGATGGTGAGCCTTACAAGATGAGTAAAAGAGCAGGAAATTTCATCTTAATGAGTGATGTTTTAAATGAAATTGGCGCAGATGCATTGCGTTATATATTCTTAAGTAAAAGATGTGATACTCATTTAGAATTTGATGTGAGCGATCTACAAAAGGAAGATAATTCCAATCCTGTTTTTTATATCAATTACGCCCATGCAAGAATTCATCAAGTTTTTGCAAAGGCAAATAAAAGCGTCGCAGATGTGATTGAGGCTGATTTGGAAAGTTTAAACCAAGATGGGGCTAATTTGCTTTTTGAAGCTTTAAATTTAAAAGCGATTTTAAATGATGCTTTTGAGAGTCGATCTTTGCAAAAAATTCCAGATTATCTAAAAAATTTAGCAGCAAGTTTTCATAAATTTTACAATGAAAATAAAGTAGTGGGCACTGAAAACGAGAAGAGTTTATTAAAATTATTTGCTATGGTTGCCTTAAGCATAAGAACTGCTTTTGCTTTGATGGGGATTGAAGCAAAAAATAGAATGGATCATTAAATCCATTCTAAAAATTGAGCAAAATCACAGCCACTATAGTTAAAAAAACGCCACAAATTCCTATTTTATTTAATTTTTCTTTATATAAAATCCATCCTCCAGCACACGTTCCGATAATCCCTATAGCACCCCAAGTCGAATAAGCAATACTTAAAGGCACGTATTTTAAAGCAAAAGAGAGTAGAAAAAAGGCTAAGATAGCACTAAAAATAGCAGCAACTCCCCAAAATTTATGTTTAAAGCCATTAGATTTTTTAAGTAATAAATTTGCAAAGATGTCTAAAAATGCAGATAAAATAATAATTAAAAAATAAAATTTCACTCTTTAATTTCTCCGATATTAATCATAATAATCCCAGCAATAGAACAAACAATGCCTAAAATTTGAGTCAAGGTTAAATTCTCTTTAAAAACGATAAAAGAAACTAAAAGGATAAGAATCACGCCTAGTAATTCCCAAATCGCATAAGCGATCCCAATTTGAATTTTTGTGATGGCTTTGCTTAGAAAAAAATAAGAAAAACCAATAAACATAGCCATAAAAAAATAACCCAAAATCACGTTTTCCATTTTTAAAAAACTTGTGCCCAAAACTTCAAAAACAATAGCACATATTAAAAAAAACCAAGCTTTTAAAAGTCCCTTTTTTTCTGCAATCACTTCAATCCTTTTTAAAATTAAGTGCTGAAATCATATCATTTAAAGCTTTAATCAGCCTTTTTGTTTTATACTTTCAAGCGTAAAAATCTTTAAGAAAGTGAGAAACTTATGGGACGAGCGTTCGAATACCGAAGAGCTTCTAAGGAGGCTAGATGGGATAAGATGAGTAAGCTTTTTCCTAAGCTTGCTAAGGCTATACAAGTAGCAGCCAAAGAAGGCGGGCCTGATCCTGATATGAATCCAAAATTAAGAAGTGCTATAGCGACTGCTAAAGCTAATAATATGCCTAAAGATAACATTGATGCGGCGATTAAACGTGCGAGTGGTAAAGATAGTGTGGATATAAAAAATATCCATTATGAAGGAAAAGCAGCGCATGGGGTTTTAGTGATCGTTGAATGCATGACAGATAATCCTACTAGAACAGTGGCAAATGTAAAAGCAATTTTTAGTAAAAATGGTGGAGAAATTTTGCAAAATGGATCCTTAGGCTTTATGTTTAATCGAAAAGCGGTTTTTCATCTTGAAAAATTTACAGGAGATTTAGAGGAATTAGAACTTGATCTAATCGATGCTGGTCTTGAAGAATTAGAACAAAATGAAGAAGAATTAGTTATCAGTGGAGATTATACTGCCTTTGGAGAATTAAGCTCGGCTATAGAGGCTAAAGGTTTGGTGCTTAAAAAAGCCGGACTTGAATACATCGCTAACAATCCTTTAAGTTTTAGCGAAGAGCAACTTAACGATATAGAAAAGCTTTTAGATAAACTTGAAGAAGACGATGACGTTCAAGCTGTTTATACCAATATAGAATAAGGAGAAAAAATGCTTAAGCAAATCGATACTACTAATGCAGACAAATATAAATTTGCTTTAATCAAAACAGAAAAAGGCACAATGAAACTCGAGCTTTTTGCAGATGAAGCTCCTCAAACGGTTTGCAATTTTGCTAATCTAGCCAATGAAGGATTTTACAAAGATCTAACCTTTCATAGAGTGATTCCAAATTTTGTTGTGCAAGGAGGCTGTCCTTATGGTAATGGCATAGGCGGGCCTGGTTATGAAATTCCTTGCGAATGCGATGATCAAAAGCATAAGCATTTACGCGGAACTTTATCAATGGCACACGCAGGAAGAGATACCGGTGGATCGCAATTTTTTATTTGTCATAGCCCACAACCTCACTTAGATGGAGTGCATACTGTGTTTGGACAAATTGACTTAGAAGATGAAGAAAGTTTAGAGGTGCTAGACTCAATACGCCAAGGCGATAAAATTTTAGATATAGAAATTACTAGCAAAAAATGATTAATATAATCTAAATTAAAGCTTTTTTTTCTTAAAATAACCCTTTTTATTTCAATGAAATATTTACAAGGAGTTATTATTATGAAAACTAAGTTTTCAATTATTTTGAGTGCTTGTATTCTTTCATCATCACTTTTTGCACAAACTACAGATGATGAAATCACTAAGCTTCAAAAACAGCTTGCAAAAATTCAAGCCGAATTAAAAGAAATCAGAAAAGAAAGAGAAGCACAAGCTAAGCAAAACAAAGAAGTTAATGCTGAACTTGCTGATCTTAACGATAGAGCAGATGATAATGAATTCCAAGCTGCTTTAAGCAAAGTTAAATTCGGACTTGAATTCTCAAATGCCGTTTCAAACACAAACTACAAACTTCCTACCACAAGTTATCATGCAAATAACAAGTGGATGATGGAACTTCATTTAAATATGAATGCAGACATCAATGAAAAAACTAAATTCTATGGTCGCTTGTCTATGGCTAAAAACTGGTCTCAAATGGGATGGGGTGGAACTCCTTATGATTTAGATGCAGGAAGAAACACAAGAACAAGTGGTCCTATCCTTTATGTAGATAGAGCTTATCTTGATTATTACATTACACCTGAGTGGATTGCAACTATAGGAAGACAACCTGGAACTGATGGCCCTGGAACAAATCTTAGAAACAATGCTTTAAGACAATCAACCTATCCAGCTTTAGCGATCAATGCCTTAGGTGATGCTGCGGTTATCACTTACAAACCTGAAAGCTTACAAGATTATAAAGTAGCTATCCGTGCTGCTTATGGTAAGACTTATCAATGGGATGAAGAAGGAAAAGTAAGAGATTGGATGAGTGATCAACAAGATGCGGATGCAAATCTTTACTATGCAGCTGTAGAAGGAGAACTTCCTTTGGGTAGCATGGGAAATAACTTGATTATTTTCAATATAGCACGTATGACTGATTTCTCTTTACCAATTGATCTTGGTAATTCTATAATGAATAATTTAATCGGTGGAGCAGGTGTTAAAAATCTAGGTGATGCAACTATTGCCAATATCCATTTTGAAAACTACAATGCTTTCGGAACTGACTTTAACTGGTTTGCGTCTTTAGGGTATTACAATGGAGCTAATGCGAATGCTTGGTGGCCTGCTGCTTTAAATCAAAATGGAAAGGCTAGTTCTTTAGCATTTAACGAAAAAGATGGTTATGCGGTGCATGTAGGCGGACGCTATGACTTTACTAAGGCTTTAAAAGTGGGTTATGAGTTCTTCTGGGGAAGCAGATACTGGTATACTATGAGCCGTCCAAGCATCAACGATCCACTTAATATAAGAATGACTAGAGGTATAGCAAATGACTTCTATGTGATTTATCAGCTTGATAGATATCAATTCTTAAGATTAAGCTATACCAATATCCAAAACAAATGGGGAAATCGTGGATTGCCACTTGGTGGAGCTAAGAAAGAAAAATCAAGAGCTGATAATGTTATGTTAATGTATAATGTGAAATTTTAAGGGGTGAGTGATATGAAAAAATTACTTTTTTTGGGTTTATTGCCTATCATTGCTTTAGCTGATTGTGCTAGCTTAATGGCAAAGTATGAAGCTCCAGAACCAGAATCAAAAACAATGAAACAAATTGAACGTTGGATCAATAAAAAAGTTAAAGATGCAAATGACGCTGCTGTTTTAAAAGAGTGTATGGTTGCTCGTGCAGCAGATAATCCAAATCAAGTTTCAGTTGCTGGTAAATAATAAAAGCGGTTTAAAGCCGCTTTTATCTTTTTTTTAACTTCTTTAAATTTTAGAAATTTTCTTACAATTTATATTTTTTATTTTAAAAATTTGTTATAATAGATCAATTTTAATCACAAAGAAATATATATGCAAAAGCCTGATATACAAAGTTTAACTAACTTTCTTATAGTCTATACTAAAACTTTATTAGGAGCTGGAACTTATACATCTAGGGTGGCTAAATGTGTAGGAAGGATCGCTGAAGTTTATGGTTATGAGATCAATATCAATTTCTTTTTTCACCACATCACTTTAAATATTGTTGATAAAAGTGATAATTCTTTGCATAGAACTTATGTTATCCCTAATCATCATGCTTATATTAATTTCAAAATCATTTTGGATTTGAGTGCTTTAAGTTGGGCTATATATGATCATAAATATGATCTTGAAAAAGCAAAAGCTATATTTGATCAAGTTACTCATCAAGAAAAGCGTTCTTTTATAGTTAATCTTATTTTGGTTTCTATTGCAAATTCGGCTTTTTGTAGGCTTTTTGGAGGGGATTTTGGTTCGGGTGTTTTGGTGTGTTTTGGAACTTTTTTGGGTTTAATTTTAAGATTTTTATTGACAAAAATCAAAATAGATTTAAGAATTCAATACATCATTTGCTCTTTTGTTTCTTCGGGTTTTGTTTTTTTAGGGCTTAATATGGGCTATACTAATACATCTGATGTGGCTTTAGGTTCTAGCATTTTGTATCTTATCCCTGGTGTTTTTTTTATTAATTCAGTTATTGATATACTTAAAGATCATATTTTAATGGGTGTAAGTCGTATTATTAGCGTTGCGATCTTGATTTCTTGTATCGCTCTTGGAATTTACATGACGCTTAGTTTATCAAATTTTGGAATTTTAAAATGATAGAATTTGTTTTAAAAGATATGTTTTTTGCTGCTTTGGCTGGTTTTGGATTTGCCTATGCTTGTAATCCTCCTTTAAAAACGTTGATCGCTTCTGCGTTCTTAGCGGCTATTGCCCATGGCTTTCGTTTTGTTTTAACAGAATACTTTCACTTTCAAACTTTAGCAATAGCAACTTTTATGGCCTCTTTTTGTATAGGTTGTTTGGGTATAATTTTGGCTAAGATTATGAAAACTCCTGCAGAAATTATCGCATTTCCTGCACTTATACCGATGATCCCAGGAATTTATGCTTATAAGGCAATTTTGCATCTGATTTCTTTTATACGCAGTGAAGATCTTCAAGCTAAAACTGATTTTTTGGTGCAATTTTTTGATTATTTTTTAACTACTGTTTCTGTAACTTTAGCTTTGGCTATAGGGGTGAGTGTGACTTTGCTTATCTTTTTTGAGCAAAGTTTCATGATGACAAGACACGCAAATCAGGATTAAATTTTAAAAAATAATTGCAAAAGGCTTGTTTTTTCTTAAATTTTTATTCTTTTATTATACAATAAAAATAAAAAGGATAAAAATGCAAAAGTATCTATCGCACAAACCTCTAGTTAAAAAATGCCACGATCATCATCACGATCACCACCACCATCATCATGATCATCATGATCATTCGGATGTGCGTAATGTGGATAAGAAAATTTTAAAAATATCCCTTATTATGACTTTTTTAATGATGCTTGTGCAATTTGTGTATTCTATACTTTCAAATTCTTTAGCATTATTAAGCGATACTTTGCATATGTTTTCCGATGTTTTTGCTTTAGCCCTTAGTTTTTTTGCGATCATTGCGATTGAAAAATTTAAAGACAAGCAAAAAACCTTTGGTTATTTTAGATTAGAAATTTTAGTGGCTTTTATCAATGCTTTAACGATTATATTATCTGCAATTTTTATTATTTATGAAAGTATAGAAAAATTATTTTATCCAGTAAATATAGATGCAAAAACTATGATTGTAGTTGCAATTTTAGGTTTTTTAGTCAATGCTTTTAATACTTTTTTGATGTTTAAGGGTGCAAATTTAGATAATGTCAATATGAAGTCCGCTTTTTTGCACATGATGAGTGATTTGCTTGGATCTTTAGTTGTGATTATAGGTGGAGTCGTTGTTTATTATACTCAAATTGTTTATATTGATACGATTTTAGCTTTGATTTTATCTCTTTTACTTTTAAGGTGGTCGATTAAGTTATTAAGAAAAAGTATCAATATTTTATTAGAGACTTCGCCTGTGGATGTAAAAAGTGTTGAAGAGTTGATTTTAAAGCACCATCAAGTGAGTAAAATTTTGGATTTACATATCGTAGAAATTACAAATAAAATGTTTGTGGCAACTTTACATATCGAAGTAGATATCAAAGAATTATTAGAATTTGAAAAGCTTTATCAAGAGCTTTCAAGTGAGCTTTTAGAGCATTTTAATATAGGACATATTACAATACAACCAAGTATCATAAGAAAGGAAAATCAATGAAATTTAAAGTGAAAAATGTTAATTGTATAAATTGCGTCAATTTGATAAAAAATTCCTTGCAAGATGAATATGGTTTAATCGATATAGATTTGGAGAATAAAATTTTAAGTGTAAATTTGCAAGAAGAGAGATTAGAAAATTTTAAAAATGAATTTCAAGAATTGGGATTTGAAATCGTAGAGCGTATGTAAAAATGCAAGAATTTCGCATAAAAATAGGAAAAATGACCTGTGTTAATTGTTCTAATGCCATAGAAAGAGCATGTAAAAAAATAGAAGGTGTTGAAGATGCTAGTGTTTCTTATGTGAATTCGAGTGGAATTTTTCTCATCCAAAAGGATGAAAAACGCAAAGAAATTTTAGCAAAAATAAAAAATTTGGGCTTTGAAATTTTAGAAGATGAGCAAAGCTTGGAAGAGTATAAAATAAAAAAACATATCGAGATTAGAAAAAATTTACTTTTAAGCATAGTTTTAAGTGTTGTTGTGATGTATTTTGAAATGTTTGATCAAAGTTTTTTTTCACAAAATATGCAAATGTTTTTAAGCTTTTTTGGGATTTTTTATTGTGGGAGAGATTTTTTTTCTCATGCTTTTTTGGGATTGAAAAATAAAAATTTAGATATGAACACTCTTATTGTTTTAGGAGTGATGAGCGCTTTTGTGTATTCTTGTTTGATTTATTTTAGAATTTTTGATGAAAAGCATTTGTATTTTAGCGGTGCTATGATGATTATCTCCTTTGTGCTTTTAGGAAAATATCTTGAAAATAAAATCAAACTCAAGGCAGAAAGCTATCAAAAAAATCTTGAAAAAATTGATACAAAAAAGGCAAGAATTTTACTTGAAAACGATGAAGTTAAGGAAATTTCTAGCGCCTTTGTTAAGGCCGGAGATGTTATTTTAGTCAAAGAAGGTGAAAGTATCGTTGCTGATGGGGTGATTTTAAGCGGAAGTGCTGAAATAGATATGAGCTTTTTAAATGGAGAATTTTTTCCTGTTTTAAAAAAAGAAAACGATGAGGTGCAAGCAGGTGGTATTGTTTTAAATGGTATGCTAAAAATTAAAGCAAATAAAAAAGCAATGGATAGCACTTTAGAACAAATTAAAAATTTAGTTTTTTATGCAGGAAATATAAAAACTCCATTGGCAACTTTAGCGGATAAAATTTCTAAATATTTTGTTGCATCTATCATCATTTTAGCTTTGTGTGTATTTTTATTTTGGCTTTTTAGGGCAAATTTAAATACAGCTTTTTTGCGTGCTTGTGCTGTGCTTTTGATCTCTTGTCCTTGTGCTTTAGGTCTTGCAACGCCTATTGCTTTAGTTGTAGCAAGTTCAAATGCGGCTAAAAATTTTATTTTGCTTAAAAATCCTGGCGCCTTAGAAAAGTTAAGCCAAATCAAACTTGCTTATTTTGATAAAACCGGAACTTTAACTAAAGAAGAATTAGAGATCATTAAGCACAATCTAAATCAAGATGATTTTCAAAAACTTTGTGAGATAGAGACTTTAAGTTCTCATCCTATTGCAAAAAGTTTGAGTAAAAATATCCATGTTGAGTTAAAAGGCGAGGGTGAGATTGTCGTTGGCGCAGGTATAATTTATAAAGAAAATGATGATACGTATTTTATAGGAAGTCGGTATTTTTTAGATAGCAAAGGCGTAGATACTAAAGAATGCGATCATTTTTTTAATCAATTTAAAAATTTAAGCAGTATCAAGGTGTATTTCGCAAAAAATTCTCATTGTTTAGGGGGAGTTTTGCTTGATAGTTCTTTAAAAGAGGGCGCAAGAGAACTCATAGTAGGATTAAAAAAACAAGGGATTAAAAGTGTTATTTTAAGCGGAGACAATCAAGAAAGTGTTGAAAAAATAGCCAAAGAATTAGATATTGATGATTTTTATGCGCAATTAAAGCCAGAAGAAAAACTTCAAATTATTAAAAATTCTAAAGAAGCTTTGTTTATAGGAGATGGTTTAAATGACGCAGCGGGATTATCTTTAGCAAGTGTGAGTATGAGTTTTTCAAAGGCTAATGAATTGGCTAAAAAAACAGGGGATTTTATTTTGATTAAGGAAAATTTAGCAAATATTTTATATTGTTTTTCTCTTTCTAAAAAAACAAGAAAAATAATCAAATTAAATCTTTTTTGGGCTTTTATCTATAATACACTTTGTATTCCTATCGCAGCAGGTTTTGTGCCTTTCATAGCTTTAAGTCCGCATTTTGCAGCTTTGGCTATGTGTTTTAGTTCTATAACAGTTGTGCTTAATTCTTTGCGGTTAAAAAATATTTGATTATTCTTGAATTTGAGGCTCTCCAAAGCAATCTTTTAAAGCCTCTTTAACATCTTCTTCGGGATTAAATTTTTTAGCACCTTGCTTGAGTTCATTAAAAGATGAATTAAGATCGAGTTTTGAATTTGAAAGAGTGCTAGGTTCTTGAGTGATGGATTGGAGTTTGCTTTCATCAATGACTATTTCTTTTTGCACAGCAATTTTTGCATTTTGTCCTAATTTATCTTTTAAAAGCTCTTGTATGAGTTTAAAGCCTTTATTAAGTTGGGTACGATTTTCCCCTGTTGCATTAGAACTTATCGTTAAAATCTCATTTTCATAACTGATAAATCGAGTGCTTTTTTCAAAACATTCCCCAAGTTCATAATCTCTATCGTATATAGCTTCTAAAAGCAATTCATAGGCATTTTTTGCTTTTGGTTTTTCCTCAATTTTTTGTTCTAAAATCGGTGTGATTTTTGGAGTGATATTTTCAGCTTTTTTTTGCTCCATTTCATTGATTTGTGTATCAATTTCTTTAAGATAACTTGCTTCCATCATCATAAAAGCCATCACACAAAGCGTAAAGCCATCATCATCGCAAATCATATTTTTAGCACGAGCTAAAATACGGAAAAATCTTTCATAAATTAGAGTTGAAAATTCAGTGCTTTTAGCAAAAAAACTTTCTTTAAGATAAAATAGCATCTCATCTATAACGCTAGAGGCTTCATGTTCTTTAAGCTCATCTAAAAACTCAAAAACTTTTTCTTTGTTTTTAGTCAAAATAGCATGGTAAAATTCTTTGATTTTATTTGGATCTAAAAAGCCTAACATATCAGTGATTTTAAGTACGCTAATATCATTTTGACAAAAAATAATAGCTTGATCAAGCAAAGTCAGCGTATCTCTTAAAGATCCATTGCCACTTCTTGCAAGAAATTTTAAAGCTTCTTCTTCAAAACGAACATTTTCTTTGATGAGAATCTCTTTAAGATGATTTTGAATTTCGCTTTGTGGAATTTGCTTAAAGCGAAAATGTTGAGTCCTTGATAAAACCGTAGCGGGAAGTTTTAAAGGATCGGTGGTTGCAAGTATAAATTTTACATAGCTTGGCGGTTCTTCTAGGGTTTTTAAAAGTGCGTTTGCAGCTTGAGGGGTAAGCATATGCACTTCATCGATAATGAAAATTTTAAAACGAGCCATAGAAGGAGCGTATTTAGTTTGTTCGATCAAAGCTTGTATATCTTCAAGACCACGATTGCTTGCCGCATCCATTTCTATGATATCGATGTGTTTTCCCTCTAAAGCCGCGATACACTGCTTACAAGTTCCACAAGGAGTATCGCTAGGCCCTTGATCGCAAACCAAAGCTCGAGAAAAAATTCTAGCACTAGAGGTTTTTCCACTACCTCTTAAACCTGAAAAAAGATAAGCATGGGCTAGGCGGTTGTTATTGAGTGCGTATTTTAAACTTGTGCTAACAGTTTTTTGCCCTATAAGCTCATCAAAGGTTTTTGGTCTATATTTAACGGCTAGTGCTTGAAGCATTTTTACTCATTCATTATAGATAAAAGTTCGACATTATCTTTAGTTTTTAGCATTTTAGAATATAAAAATTTAAGTGCTTCAACATCATCCATTTGAGAAATAGCCGATCGTATTGCCCAAATTTTTTGAAGTTCTCCAACACCTTGCAAAAGTTCCTCTTTTCTTGTTCCTGATTTGATGATATTAATTGCAGGATAAATTCTTCTATCAGAAATATTTCTATCAAGTACGATTTCACTATTTCCCGTTCCTTTGAATTCTTCAAAAATCACATCATCCATTCTAGAACCGGTGTCGATTAATGCTGTAGCTATGATAGTCAAAGATCCACCATTTTCTATATTTCTAGCGGCGCCAAAAAAGCGTTTTGGTTTATGGAGTGCGTTTGCATCTACACCACCACTTAAAACTTTTCCACTGCTAGGAGTTGCTGTATTGTAAGCTCTAGCAAGTCTTGTGATGCTATCAAGTAAAATGATGACATCTTTGCCTGTTTCAACCATTCTTTTTGCTTTTTCTATAACAAGTTCTGCAACGCGAACGTGATTATAAGCAGGTAAATCAAAAGTGGAGCTAAAAACTTCACCCTTAACGCAACGTTGCATATCGGTTACTTCTTCAGGTCTTTCATCAACCAAAAGAACGATTAAATGCATTTCTGGGTGGTTTCTAGCAATTGCAGCTGCTAATTCTTTCATGAGTTCTGTTTTACCTGTTCTAGGTGGCGCTACAATAAGCCCACGTTGCCCTTTTCCTATAGGAGTAAAAAGATCTAAAACGCGTCCTGTTAATTTCATAGGATCGTATTCGAGTTTGATTTTTTCAGTAGGGAAAATCGGAGTCAGATTGTCAAATAATGGCCTTTCTTTAGCTTCTTGTAAAGGCATGTAATTGATCGCTTCGATTTTTAAAAGTGCGTAATATTTTTCTTGATCTTTAGGTTCTCTAACTTGTCCTGTGACGATATCGCCTACACGCAATGCAAATTTACGGATTTGAGAATTAGAAACATAAGCATCATTAACACTATCGCTTAAGTTAGAATCCATACCTCTTAAAAAGCCATAACCTTCACTTGAAATTTCTAAAATTCCGGTAAAAAGTATAAAGCCGCCTTTTTTAGTTTGTGCTTTTAAAATCTCAAAAATAAGTTCTTGGCGACGAAATTCGCGTGGATTTTCTATTTCGCATTCGTTTGCAATTTTGACTAAATTTTCTAAATCAAGTAATTTTAAGTCTTCTATTTTATAACCCTCAACTGGAATATGGGTTCTTTGATGTTGTTTTTTTTCTTTTTCCATAAGCCCTCGCAAGAAATTATGCAGTCATTTGCAGTAGTAAATTAAAATTGTGATTTTAATAAAAAAATATACTTTTTGTCAAATAATTTGCATATATTTGTTTATAATTATAAAAAAATATTTTTTAAAGATTAATTATGAAATGTGAACATTGTAGATTAAGTTATCAAAAATCCCAAATGATTCTTTATAAAGATAAATTTTTTTGTTGTAAAGGATGTGAGAGTGTTTGGAAAATCTTGCATGAAACGGGCTTGGATGAATTTTATGAAAGATTAGGAGATCGATCTTTAAAGCCTGTAAATTTAGAATTTTCAAATAAAAATTATGATGAATTTATCACTCAAACTAAGGAAGGTTTTAGTGAAATTTATCTTATGATTCATGGTATTGAATGTTCAGCTTGTGTGTGGCTTAATGAAAAGATTTTAATCAAACAGCAAGGAATTTTAGAACTAGATATCAATCATTTAAGCCATAAAGCAAGGATAGTTTTCGATAAAGAAAGCATTTCTTTGAGTCAAATTTTAAATTTAATCGAAAGCATAGGCTATAAAGCAAGTGCGTATAATCCTGCTAAAAGCTCGAAAAAAGCTGATTTGATGAAAAGGGAATTTTATTCTAAGCTTGTAGTGGGTATTGCTTGTGTGATGAATATCATGTGGATTGCCGTAGCAAAATATGCTGGTTTTTTTAGCGGTATGGATAGAGATACAAAAGATATTTTGAATTTTTTTGAATTCATTCTTTGCTCTCCTGTTCTTTTTTATACCGGATCTAATTTTTATAAAAGTGCTTTGAGATCTTTAAAACTTAAAAGCCTTAATATGGATACTTTAGTCATTAGCGGCGCTACTTTGGCGTATAGTTATTCTTTATGGGCTATGTTTACAAGATCTTCTGAGGTTTATTTTGATTCGGTTGCGATGATTATTTGCTTTGTATTTATAGGAAAATATCTTGAAATGTTTAGCAAAAAACGCGCTCTAGACACTATAGACGGTTTGAATGATTTTTTGCAAAATGAGGTTATGGTTTTTAATGGAAAAGATTTTAGTCCTAAAGAAGTGCAAAAAGTGTGTGTGGGGGATAGGATTTTACTCAAAAGTGGAGATAAAATTTTAATCGATGGGATTTGTAAAAAAGGTGAAGCAAGTATAGATACTTCATCCTTAAGTGGAGAAAACGAGCCTTGTTTGGTTAAGCAAGGAGATGTGATCAATTCCGCTTGTATTGTTTTAGATGGAAGTATTGAATATGAGGTGAGTAAAATTTATAATGATTCTAAATTAAGTCAAATCATAAAGCTTTTGGAATTTGCAAGTATGAAAAAAGCAAAACTTGAAAGTTTGGTTTCTCAAATTTCTTCTTATTTTTCTCGCGTGGTTTTAAGTTTTGCTTTGATATGCTTTTTGGTGTGGTTTTTTTATTATAAGACTGGAATTGAAATTTCTTTAATCAATGCCATTTCAGTTTTAATCATAGCTTGTCCTTGTGCTTTAGCTTTGGCTACTCCAGTTAGCAATCTTGTAGCACTTGGTAGAGCACTAAAAAAAGCAATTTTATTTAAGAGTTCAAGTGTGGTTGAAGATCTTTCAAAATGCAATATGGTTGTGTTTGATAAAACAGGAGTTTTAACTAAGCCTAATTTAGAGGTGAAAGATTTTTTCTTGCATGAAAAATTAAATATTGATGAAATTTATACCTTTGTTTCGCTTTCAAATCATCCGATTTCAAAAAGTGTCGCGCAATTTTTAAGTAAAAATAAAAACGCTAAACGTTTAAATTTGGATTTTAAAGAAGTGAGTAATATACAAGCAAAGGGCATTAAGGCTGTAATAAGCGATAAAGTTTTTTTAGGTGGAAATTTGAAATTTTTACAAGAAAATAACATAGTTTTTGATAAAGGATTTAATAATTCTCATTTTATTTTTGCTAAAAATGATGAGGTTTTGGCTTATTTTGAATTTTCAAGTGTTTTAAGAGAAGGAGCTAAAGACTTGATCACTTATCTTAAATCTATAAAAACTCAAGTGATGATTTTAAGCGGCGATAATTATAAAGCAGTTGAAAAAATTGCTAATGAGCTTGAAATTTTAGATTTTAAAGCTGCTTGTTTGCCTGAAGAAAAAATGCAAACCATAGAGCAACTAAGTCAAAATAAAAAAGTTTTGTTTGTGGGTGATGGGGTTAATGATGCTTTGGCATTAAAATACGCTGCTGTTTCTGTAAGTTTGCGCGAAGGAAGTGATTTGGCGATCGAAAATAGTGATATTTTGCTTTTAAAAAATGATTTAAATTCTTTAAAAAATGCTATACAAATTTCAAAAAATACTTATAAAATCATCAAGCAAAATTTAGCTCTTTCTCTACTTTATAATGCCTGTACTATACCTTTGGCTTTTTTAGGACTTATCAATCCTTTAATTGCAGCGATTTCTATGTCTTTTAGTAGTATAATGGTGGTTTTAAATGCTTTAAGGATAAAAAATGAATAGTGTGATTACGATGATGATAGCTGTTTCAATTCTTGGTTTTTGTGTGATTTTAGCTATCTTGCTTTGGGGAATAAAAACTAAACAATTTGATGATGATTACAAATTTGTTACTTTAAATGATGATGAAGAGTCTTTACGTGATGCTATAGAGCTTGAAAATCGTAAAAAAAAGGCTTTAAAAGATAAAAAAGATTGAGCTTTCATTATAAAAATGAAAGCTTTGAAATTATTTTAAAGTTTCAATATATTTATCAACAGCTTCTAAATCAGCTTCGCTTAAGCTATTTAATTGAACTTTCATAATAGCACCTTGGCCAAATTTGTTTCTTGTGCCTGCTTTATATTCTTTAAGTGCTTGTGCTCTTTCTTCAAAGCTTAAAGTTTTAAGAGCTGGAACTTTATTTAAATAAACTTTATCTGCTTTTGCACCGTGGCATACCGCACATTTTTTAAATATAGTTGCACCATCAGCAGCAAAAGCTGAAACACCGATACATGCTAATGCAGAGATTACTAACATTTTTTTCATTTGACACTTCTCCTTAATTTAATTTAATGTCAAAGCTATTATATATCTTATATTTTTATAATCTCCTTAATCATTTCAAAGAATATATTTTTATTTTTTGCAATATTTTTTATTTTAAAAGCTGATATTTTTTTAAAATATACTATAATATTTTTTATGAAAAAAGCGTTATTTTTAGATAGAGATGGTGTTATAAATATCGACAAAAAATATGTTTATAAAATTGAAGATTTTGAATTTTGTGAAGGTATTTTTGATTTGTGTCGTTATTTTTTAAAAAAGGATTATTTGCTTTTTATCATTACAAATCAATCAGGTATCGCAAGAGGGTATTATAGCGAGGAAGATTTTTCTAAGCTTTGTGATTTTTTCTTGAAAGAATTTGAAAAGGAAAAAATTCATTTTTCTAAAATTTATCATTGTCCGCATTTACAAGATTGTGATTGCAGAAAGCCTAAGCCTGGTATGCTTTTAAAGGCTAAAAAAGAATTTGATATAGATATGGAAAATTCTGTATTTATAGGGGATAATTTAAGCGACATGCAAGCGGGTTTTAATGCAAACATCAAAACTTTGATTTTGGTTAGTCAAGAAAAAAAAGAAGGAAATTTTTTTAAGCAATTTGAAAATTTAAAAGAAGTTTTAAGTTTTTTTGAGAAAGGAAAAAATAAATGAAAATAGCCATTACGGGTGGAGCAGGTTTTATAGGATCTGGACTTGCTTTAGAATTGCAAAAAGATCATGAAATTTTAATCATTGATAAAATGTCAAGCAATGAACTTTTAGATAATGGAAATTTAGAATGTTTTGGACATTTTAAAAATTTGCTTGATTTTGATGGTGAGCTTTACGTTGGGGATATTAAAGATGAAAAAACTTTACAAAAGATTAAAAACTTTAAGCCCGATGTGATTTTTCATAAAGCAGCTATTTCAGATACTACAGTTTATAATCAAAATAAAGTTTTAACAACAAATTTAAATACTTTTAAAGATTTTATAGAATTGAGTATAGATATCAATGCAAAATTGATTTATGCAAGTTCTGCTTCAGTTTATGGCAATCAGCCAAGTCCTCAAAAAGTTGGAGTTGAAGATCCTAAAAACCCTTATGCATTTTCAAAACTTATGATGGATAAAATCGCAAGAAAATATTATGATAAAGCTCATCTTGTCGGACTTAGATATTTTAATGTGTATGGAAAAGGTGAATTTTATAAAAATAAAACCGCCTCTATGGTGGTGCAATTTGGCCATCAAATTTTAGCAGGTAAAAATCCTCGTTTATTTGAAAAGAGTGATCAAATTTATAGAGATTTTGTGTATATTAAAGATGCTATTGATGCGAATTTGGTTGCGCTTGATTCTAAATGCGGAGTTTATAACGTAGGTAGTGGTGTAGCAAGGACTTTTCAAGATATAGTTGATATTTTGCAAAAAGAACTAGGCACAAATTTACCTTGCGAGTATATCCCAAATCCTTATGTTAAAGCTTATCAATTTCATACTCAAGCTGATCTTTCTAAGGATTGGGCTTATCAGCCAAAATTTAGTCTTGAGGCGGGAATTAAAGATTATTTAGATGAAATTAAACGACTTTTTGAAAAGGAAGTGAATGCTTGAATTTTTAAGTCAGCAAAGACCTAAAATTCTTATTATCGGAGATTTTATGGTGGATAATTACACTTGGTGTGATTGTTCGCGTATTAGTCCTGAAGCCCCTGTTTTAGTGGCAAAAACTTTAAAGCAAGATCAAAGACTTGGTGGAGCTGCAAATGTTTATGTGAATTTAAAAAGCTTAGGAGCGGATGTTTTTGCATTGGGTGTTATAGGAGATGATAAAAATAGTGAATTTTTAAAAGAGAATTTAAAGGGTGAGTTTTTGATCGAAACGGGGCGTAAAACTCCTTTTAAAAATCGTATTATGGCACATAATCAGCAAGTATTAAGGCTTGATGAAGAAGATGTAAATGATATAGTTTTAGAAGAAGAACTCATCGCTTTATTTTGCAAATACATTAAGGATTTTCAAGCAGTAATTTTAAGTGATTATGCCAAAGGGGTTTTAACTTCTAAGGTATGCAAAGCATTTATACAAAAGGCTAATGAATTAAACATTCCTATTTTAATCGATCCAAAAGGGAGTGATTTTAGCAAATATAGTGGCGCAACTTTACTCACTCCAAACAAAAAAGAAGCTTTAGAGGCTTTAAAATTTAAAAATTTAGATGGAGAGAATTTAGAAAAAGGCATTAAAAAATTAAAAGATGATTTTAATTTAAAATATTCCATGATCACTCTTTCAGAAGCGGGAATTGCAGTGTATGATCAAAAATTACACATTGCACCAGCTAAGGCTTTGGAAGTATATGATGTTACCGGAGCAGGGGATAGCGTGATCGCGGTTTTAGCTTTTTGTTTAGCAAATAAAGTGGATATTTTTAAAGCTTGTGAAATTGCCAATGAGGCAGCAGCGGTTGTTGTGAGTAAAGTGGGTAGTGTGAGTGTGAGTTTTGATGAGATAAAAAGCTTTAAAAGAAGTGATTTGGAGAAAAAAATTGTTAGTAAAAATGAGCTTATGAAAATTTTAAGCGATAAAAATAAAAAAGTCGTTTTTACTAATGGATGTTTTGATATAGTGCATTTTGGGCATATAAAGTATCTTCAAAAAGCGAAAAAACTAGGTGATGTGTTAATAGTAGGGCTAAATTCTGATGAGAGTGTGCGCCGCTTAAAAGGAAGTGAAAGACCTATAAATTCAGAGTTTCAAAGAGCTTGTATGTTGGCGGCTTTTTATTTTGTGGATTTTGTTGTGATTTTTAATGAAGATACACCTTTAAAATTAATTGCAGATTTAAAGCCTGATATCTTGGTTAAGGGTGCTGATTATCAAGGTAAGGAAGTTGTAGGGGCTGATCTTGTTTCAAGGGTTGAATTGATCGAATTTGAAGAGGGTTTTAGCACGAGTAAAATTATAGAAAAAATTAGGAAATAAAATGATTGATCTTATAGAAAAAGAATGGCAAGAGCATCAAGAAGTATTAAAAGCGAGTGAAATTCTTAAAGGACAAATTGCAAAAGTAGGTGAATTGATATGTCAGTGCTTAAAAGAGCACGGCAAAATTCTTATTTGTGGAAATGGTGGAAGTGCTGCAGATTCTCAGCATTTTGCCGCTGAACTTAGCGGTCGTTATAAAAAAGAACGCAAGGCTTTAGCGGGTATAGCTTTAACTACTGATACTTCAGCACTTAGTGCTATAGGCAATGATTACGGATTTGAGTTTGTATTTTCAAGACAGCTTGAGGCTTTGGCAAATGAAAAAGATATCTTAGTGGGAATATCAACAAGTGGAAATAGTCCTAATGTTTTAGAGGCTTTTAAAAAAGCGAAAGAACTCAAAATGCTTTGCATAGGACTAAGTGGAAAAAGTGGTGGCAAAATGAATGAAATTTGTGATTATAATCTTGTTGTGCCAAGTAATGATACAGCAAGAATTCAAGAAATACATATTTTAATCATCCATGCACTTTGTCAAATGGTTGATGAGAAGTTTTGATGAAAGTTTTTATTATCAACTTAGAACGCTCCAAGGATAGAAAGGAACATATGCGAAATGAAATCAATAAGCTTTTTGCATACAATCCTGAGTTAAAAGAAAAATTAGAGTTTATATTTTTTAAAGCTGTTGATGCAAAAAATAATGATCATTTAGAATTTAAAGAACATTTTCCTTGGTGGGCTTCTTGGGTATTGGGTAGAGAGCTTAGTGATGGTGAGAAAGCTTGTTTTGCTAGTCATTATAAATTATGGCAAGAATGCATTAAGCTTGATGAACCTATTATCATCTTAGAAGATGATGTGGAATTTAGTGATGAGTTTTTAAATAGCGGGGGGGGGTATTTAGACGATTTAATACAAAGTCGTTATGAATATATAAGGTTTTGCTATATAACGAAAACAAAAATGACTTCATTGAAAGATAATTTTTCATTTACAATACAAAGCATTGGTGGAATGCAAGGATATTTTTTAAAACCTAGTGCTGCTTTAAAATTAATCTCTCGTTTAAGATTTTGGTTTAAGCCTATAGATAATCTTATAGATATGTATTATCATTCTAGAGTTTTTACTATAGTATATACGCCATCTTTGATAAAATTTACTAATATACCTACTACTATAATAGAAAGGGATAGAAAGATATGTGTTTTCAAAAAAATAATAAGAGAGGTCTGTAGATTATATTTTATATTTTTAAAAATGTCTTACAAGAAAAAGATTAATAAAATTATAAAGTATAAAAGTATTTTTAATTGCTAATGATTTTTTTTAAAACCAATTCAGGTTTTAAATCTTTCATGCATTTATGATGTTTTAAAGGGCAGGTTTTTTGCATACAAGGCATACAGTCTAGATTTAAATGCACTAATTTTGCGTTAGGATTTTGCCAAGGCGAGGTTTGAGTAAATTTGGTAGGACCAAAGATAGCTATGGTTTTGATTTTATAAGCAGCTGCTATGTGCATAGGGCCGCTATCGTTTGTGATAAAAAGATCACAAAAAGCTATATTTTGACATAAGGTTTGAATGCTTGTTTTATTGCAAAGATTTTTAGCTTTAATGTTTGATTTTTTTAAAAGCTTTTCGATCTCATCGCAAAGAATTTGTTCGCCATTACCTGCACCAAAAATTAAAATTTCATGGCTTTTTGAAAATTCTTTTGCTACCTCGGCAAAATACTTAGCATCCCAACGCTTAGCACTTCCAAAAGTAGCTCCTGGATTGATCCCTAGAATTTTTTTACCATTTTTAAGTATCAATGGATGTGGAAATCTTGCTTTGATTGGGAGTCGCAGTTCTTTAGAATGAATTTTGAAATTAAAAGAATTTTCTACAAAATAAAGGTATTTTAAAACTTGATGTTCTTCTTTAAAATTACGCTTGTTAAAAAAATATCTTTTTTTCGCTCTTAATATATTTAAAATGATTTTAGAAGATAAGGCCGATCTAAAAGAGATGGCAAAGTCTATTTTAAATTCTTTGCGTAGTTTTAAGGCTTGTTTATAGCGTTTTTTTCTATCCTCTATGATGATTTTAGAATGGGAAAAATTTTTAAAAAGCTGGGTGGAAGCAAAAGATCCATAAAGGATAAACTCAGCGTCTTTAAAATATTCTTTTATGCCGTATAAAGCTACTGAAGCCATCACAGCATCGCCTAACCAAGTGGGAAGATGGATGAAAATTTTCATGAAAACCTTAAAATTTAGATAAAATTTTTTATAATTTTAACAAAAAATTAGGAAAATTATGCCAAAAATCAGTCTTATTATCCCTGTATGCAATGCTCAAAATTTTCTTTCAAGAGCTTTACAAAGTTGCATCAACCAAACTTTTAAAGACATAGAAATTATAATTATTAATGATAAAAGCGAAGATAAAAGCTTAAAAATAGCCTTAGAATTTGCAAAAAAAGATCAAAGAATAAAAATTTTTAAAAATGATAAAAATTTAGGTACTTTTGCAAGTAGAAATTTAGGAGTTTTAAAATCAAGTGCTGATTTTGTGATGTTTTTAGATGCGGATGATTTTTTGCCTTTAAAAGCTTGTGAGGTGGCTTTTTGTAGCATTAAGTCTGAGTTAGATTTGCTTTGTTTTGATGCTTTTGTTCATAGGGTAAAAACTAAGCAATTTTATCGTTTTAAAAAAGATGAAATTTTTACCAAAAAGCAATTTTTAGAGTTTTTAACCAATCAAAAGCATTATTGTTGGTCGGTTTGGGCAAAGGTTTTTAAAAAAGATCTGATCCTTAAAATTTTTGAAAAAATTGATATTTTTGAAAGACTTTGTTATGGAGAGGATGTACTTTTTTGCTATTTTTATTTTATGTTGTGTGAAAAAATAGCTGTTTTTAAAGAATGCCTTTATCATTATGAATTTAATGAAAAAGGTAGGTATGAAAATAAAAATAAAGAAATTTTATGGCAAAATTATCAAGATAAAAAGAAAAGCTTAGAGATCTTAAAAACAATCAAAAATGATTTTTGGGAATTTAACGAAAAGTTTTTTTTGAATTTGGAAAAAGAAATTAAGGGTTTAGAAGGAAGGTTGTAAATGAAACAAGAAGTGAGTAGTTTTTGGTATACCCCCCCCCTATATAAGGGTATAGGCTTAATGGAATTATTATCTATAAAATCTTTTTTGGATAATAACTATAAGTTTATACTCTATACTTACAATCTTGATGATAAAATTTTTAATAAACTCAATGAAATATTTGATGATTTTGAGCTTAGAGATGCTAATGAAATCGTTTCTTTTGATGAATATTTTAGTGATGATAGAGGAGCTGGTGTAGCTGCCTTTAGTGATTATTTTAGATATAAAATGCTTTACATCAAAGGAGGAGTTTGGGTTGATCTTGATATGATTTGTTTAAAAAACATTGATTTAGATCAAGAGTATATCTTTTCTCAAGAGATTGATGAGGATGAAAATTTTCCAAGAGTTACAACTTCTTTTTTAAAATTTCCTCAAAATTGTGATTTTGGTAAAATTCTTATAAATGAAGTAGAAAAAATCATAGATCATAAAAAACAAATTCCTTGGGGAGTTATAGGTCCTTCATTTTTAGCAGAGCAAGTTGAAAAAAACCAGCTAAAAAATTATGCTTGGGATTATAAAAGAACATGTCAAATTTCTTGGATAAGGGCTAGAGAGTTTATCCAAGAAAAGGTTGTTTTAGATACAAACCAACCTTTTATTCATCTTTTTTCAGAGATGTGGAGAGTGTATGAGATGAATAAAAATTATTTTTATGAAAATGGGATCTATTCGGATTTATTAAAAAAGTATAAAATAAAAGATTTGAGTAAGAATGTTGAAGTACAAATATAAAAAGAGGTTTATTTGCAATTGGAAAGCAAAACAGTTGGCGTAGTTATACCAATATATAATGTACAAGATTATTTAAAAGAATGTTTAAACAGTGTTATCAATCAAACTTATAAAAACTTACAAGTTGTTTTAGTTAATGATGGAAGCACTGATGAAAATTCATTAAACATTGCTAAAGAATACACTTTAAAAGATGAAAGATTTATTTTATTTGATAAGAAAAATGGCGGACATAGTAGCGCAAAAAATGTAGGCATAGAATATTTCAGTAAAGAATATGAACTTAAAAATATCACTAGTGATATTAAAGAAAATTCTTTAATAGAATTTAGCATAGAAGGAAATAATCCTTATGAAATATATAAAGTTTATAAAAGTTCTAAATTCTTTAAAAACAAAGATGGACTTTTAAATTTTAAAATCCCTGATATAGATTATATTATCTTTTTAGATAGTGATGATTATTGGGAATTAGACTGTATAGAAGAATGTGTCCCTAGAATGGATGGGGTTGAAGTGGTTTGGTTTAAAGAAAAGGTTTTGATTGAAACCCATGTTGATATTTCCACAAAAACAATTTTTGAGCAATATTATAGCAATAAAACTGTAATTTCAAAATATGAATGGATAAATAAACAGCTTAGCAAAGATGATTTTTTCCAATTTGTATGCTTTGGAATGATTGATTTTAATTTTTTCAGAGCAATTCATTTGAAATTTGAAAATAATATAGTTGGGGAAGATCGAATATTTGGGATAATACTTTTTTTGAAAATTAATTTTATATATATGATAAATCAAGAATTATATTTTTATAGAATCAGAGATAATTCTACTTGTAATTATAATAGTGCTAAAATACAAAAATATCCTAAATATCTTAATGATTTTTTTGGAAAGTGTAAAAACATAGAACGTCACATAGGCACTTATTCGTGCTTAAAGATGTTGATGATTTTAATTCAATATTGTGAAAGTAATAAAAAAAATATTAAAAAAAGTGAATTATTTTTAATTAAAAAAAAGTTTTTACCTTCTTTTTATAATCGTGTCTATAAGGATATGCTAAAATGCGATAAAATTCCAATTTTTATGAAAATATCTTTTTTTAAAATTGATTTTTTTTGGCTTGAATTCTGCGAATATTCTAAAAATAAACTTTTTTTTATAAAAATTAATAATAATATATTGTTTTTATTGATATTTTTATATACTATAATATTACGGTTAAAAATGCCTATTTTTAAGGAGAATCATGTCTAAAATTTCAATCATCTTGCCTACTTATAATGTAGAGCCGTATATAGAAAAAGCTTTGCAAAGTTGTATTAACCAAACTTTTAAAGATATAGAAATCATAGTAGTTGATGATTGTGGTAATGATAAAAGTATAGATATAGCTAAAGAGTATGCTAAAAAAGATGAGAGAATAAAAATTGTCCATAATGAAAAAAACTTAGGTTTATTAAGGGCAAGATATGAGGGTGTAAAAGCAAGTCATTCTTTTTATATCATGTTTTTAGATCCTGATGATTATTTGGAATTAAATGCTTGCGAAGAATGTGTAAAAATTTTAGATAGCAATAATGATGTTGATTTAATATGTTTTAATTACAATAATATAAAACCAACATATATTGAAAAATTTGATTTTTTTACTGATGCAAAATTTAATCAAGAAGAGTTTGTATTTTTTTTAATTAGCAGATTAACTGAGTATAATTGGAATATATGGTCTAAAATTTATAAAAAAGAAATTTATTTGAAAATTTTTGAAGAAAATGAAAAATTGAAATTTTTAAGAATTAATATGGCAGAAGATGCTTTATTTTTTGTTATTTGTTTAAATTATATCAATAATATCCAAACTATCTCTCAAAAAATATATAATTATAACACATGTAATTTAAATTCAAGTACAAAAACTATAGATATTCAAAAGAATATTTCTTATGCTAAAGATTTAGATAATTGTATGAATTTTATGTCCATCTTTATTAATCAGATTGATAATAAATTTTTATTTTATTATTGTTTATCTATATTTTATTGGCTGAAGATGCATTATTTTGATTTGGTTTATAAATATTTAGAAAAAAGATTTTTGCATAAATTTAAATTGAGAATTGAAAGAAAGATGGTAAAAATAAAGAAAAGGAAAGTATATCGTATTTTAAAGGAAAAAAATGTATCATCTAGTCTTTAGTGCAGATGAAAATTATATAAAATACACATCAGTTTTGATAACAAGTATTATCTTAAATACAGACAAAAATAAAAAAATTCAAGATTTTTATAAAAATTCAAATATAAAAAATGAAAAGTATTTTTTTCATATATTGAGTAATTTTGTAAGCGATAAAACTAGAGAAAAACTTTTAAATTTACAAAATGCTTTAAATGAAATTTTTCCATGTGAAATTATCATACATATAAAAAATGATGAAGATTTTGAAAATTTTCCTACGAGCGGTGCTGCACATAGTTTAAAATTGCCTTATTATCGCTTAAGATTGAGTTCTATTTTTGATGAAAGTATAAAAAAATGCCTTTATCTAGACTCTGACATGCTTTGCATGTGCGACATAAGGGAACTTTTTTCTATAAATTTAAAGGATAAAATAGTAGGGGTTGTAGGGGATCCTGGCTCTAAAAAATCAAAAATAAAATTTAAAGAAAACGATAAAAAGAAAATTTTTTATTTTGATGAAAATTATTTTAATTCGGGATTATTGCTGATCAATTTAGAAGAATACAAAAAGCATAGTATCGAGCAAAAATGCGAAGAATTGGCAAGCAAGTGCTATTATATAAAAGCAGCCGATCAAGACTTATTAAACGCTACAATAGAAACAAGATTAAGACATAAACTTGATTTTGCTTATAATTTTAATATTATCACTCTTTTTTATACCATTTGCAAAGATGAGAAAAAAAATCGTCTCAATTATACAAGGACAGAATTCAACAAGGCACTTAAAAATCCAAAAATTCTTCATTATGGCGAAAAACCTTGGAAATTCTTAAAATCTTATTTTGATTACGAGGGTAATAATATCAATGATTATTGGTGGAATATGGCAAATAAAACACCTGTTTTTGGTGAAGAATTGCTTAGAGAAAAGCAAGACATTAAGGATTATTTGCTTTATGCCGGCTTAGGATATGAGCTTTTAAGAAGTGTGAAAAAAGTCAATCTTTTTAAGATTTACCACCTTGTAAAAAGCGCAAAAAAAGATTTATTTTGTATGGATCAAGCATCTAAAATAAATGACGATATTTTTGGGCTTTGTTGTATGCTTGGTGAAAGTATTTTACACGCTAGAAAACATAAGAAAGATTTTTTTGGGGTTTATTTAAAAGCCTTAAAGATGATTTATAATTTTAAAAAATATCATTTTAGATCAAGAATTTAAAATTTCATTCCATTGTTCCATTACTTTTTCTTTGCTGAAATTTTCTTCAACTTTAGCTTTGGCATTTTTTCCAAATTCTTTTCTTAAATTTTCATCATCCATTAAAAGACAAAGTTTATTAGCAAATTCGTTTAAATCTCCATCTTTAATCAAAAATCCACTTTTTTCATTATCTATGATATCGCTAGGTCCTGTATTGATATCAAAAGCTATGCTAGGAATCTGATAGGAAGTGCTTTCCAGTAGTACCATAGGAAAACCTTCCCAATGGCTAGTCATTACGTAAATACTTGCTTTTAGATATTCTTTTTCAATTTCTTTAGTAAAAGGTTTTAAGATAATAGAATTTTCAAGATTTTTTTCTTTTATTAAGGTTTTAATGTTTTCTTTTAACTCTCCATCGCCAACTAGGGTTAAAGTCCAATCTTTATAAGTGTCATTTTTTTGAACAATTTCCCAAATTTCTATAAGTCTTAAAAATCCTTTCTCATCATTGGGAGTAAATCTACCCACGCTAAGAACATTTTTTTGAAAGAGATCGCTATTTTTTGATGAGATAAAAGGTAAAAAATTAGGAATGGTAAAAACATTTTTATGATGTTGTTTCCAAAGATGGATTTGTTTATTTGAAAGCACAATTAAAGCATCAAAATAGTTATTTTTATTTCTGTATTTTTTAAAATGTGAATGTACAAAATGAATATATTTTGTGTTTTTATTTTTAAAAAGAGGAAATTGCGGACAATTATTATAAATCATAATGTCCATGTCTTTATACTTTCTCTTTAGAAGATAGCTTTCATAGTATTTGTAAAATGCTTTATAAAAAAGATTTCTTTTCATTTGTTTTTGTGATTTTAAATTCAAAAAATCAACTTTTATATTTTTGTCTATTTCATAAGCTATATTTTCATTTTCTTTATAGAAACTAAGTATTTTTACTTTGTGATCATATTTTAAAAAAGCATTAGCAAGATTAACCACAACGCGTTCAGCACCTCCACCTATGGTGATATCTCCAATGAGTAATAAAATATTCATTTAGTTTCTCCAAGTGGTTTTTTGATTTTTTATAGTATCAAGATAAATTTCATGATTGCTTTGTAGCATCTTTTTATCATTTTCTTGATGATAGATATGATAGGCTAGGGCGCTAAATTTGATTCTTCTAAAAATTCCATTATTAAATAAAAATCTCGCAACAAATTCACTATCTTCTCTACCCCATCCAATAAAATTTTCATTAAAGCCCTCTATAGCTTCAAAATCTTGTTTATAAAAACTCATATTGCATGTTTTACTACCCTTAACTAGCGTTGTTTTTTTAAAGATTTTTTTATCAATTTTTGAAAATTTATAAATTACTTTAGCTAAGAAATTATTTTTTTGATTTTTAAATCCTTTTTTGTTAAAAGCTAGTTTGAAATTTTGATTTTCTAAAATTTTATCGCTTTCATTTTCATTTAAAATGGTTCTAGAACCTTGTAAAATCAAACCTTTTTGAGAAAATTTTAAATGATCCTTTATGAAATCTTTTTCTAAAATCATATCCCCATCAATTAAAATGATATATTCACAATGAGACGCTTTTATAGCATTGTTGCGACTTTTTGCTGCGCGAAATCCCAAATCTTCTTGCCAAACGTGTTTTAATTCACAAGGAAAGTTTTCTTGATATTTTTTGATTAAATCTGCTGTATCATTTTTGCTTCCATCATCAGCTATAATAACTTCATCAGGCATTAAGCTAAGGTGTTTGATGCTATCTAAAACTAGAGCCAGTCTTTCTTTTTGATTGTAAGTAGTGATGATTAGTGCACAATTTTTTGGTTTTTTGTTTTGTAGTTCATATAATTTCATATATTTGAAAAAAGCTCCTAAGGCATTGCAAATGCTAATTATAAAGCCTTTATAGCCATAAACAAAGCCTTTTTTAAAAAAATAATTTCTTATAAAAGTCCAAATTGTCCTTAGATTGGCTTTGTAAATGCTGCTTTTTTTGTGTAAGTTTTGGTTAGCCCATAAGGTGGAGTAATATTGCATTTTTTCAATTAAATGAGCTATATTGTTAAAAGCATAATGTTTAAGTCCATGCTTGAAATAAATTTTTTCTGTATTTTCAAAGATTTCTAGACTTTCATGGACTAAATTTTTATTAAAATGAGTATGCGTTTTATTAAAAATTCTCCAAACAAAGTCAGGCCACCACCCACAAGCTTTAACCCACTCTTCTTGATAAAGGTTTTTTCTTGGTAATGCAAGGATATTATTTGGTTTTAAATCAAGCTTTTTTAATTCTTCTATGCATTCTTTTTCTAAAATTTCATCTGCATCTATACTTAAAACCCAATCATTTTTAGTATAACTTAAGGCAAGATTTTTCAAAGGCCCAAAACCTATAAATTCGCTTTTGTAAATTTTTAAATTATTGTATTTTAGCTGAAAATCTTGGGCTATTTTTATAGTATCATCAGTGCTTTCATTGTCAAGTAAGATAATTTCATCAAATTCTTTTAGGGAATTTAAACATTTTAGTATAGTGTTTTGTGCGTTTTTAACGATGATAAAAACACTGATTTGTTTTAAATTCATTAAATATCCTTATAAATTGTTTCATCATGACTTGAAAAACGACGATGAAAGAAAAAATACTCATCAGGCTTAAATTTAATCATTTCTTCGCAACAATTTGCTTGATAAAGTGTGAGTTCTTCGATGCTTTTTTCTAAAGGATCTATAGTTTTAAAAAGTCGGATATGAAATTTTTTATCCTCGCCTTGATACACAAAAGCGGGTAAAATTAAAGCCTTTGTTCTTTGAGCTAAAACACTAGCTCCCATTTGATAATTGACTTTTTTACCAAAAAAATCAAGTCGGACACTTTCATTGTCAGTGCAGTCTTGATCAGTGAGTATGCCTAATACTCGTTTATTTTTAATTGCATTTAGCATTTTTCTTAAACCGCCTTGTTTATCGATAAGCTCTATATCAAATTGAGTTCGATTTTTGGCCAAAATAGAATCCATTTTTTGACTTTCTAGCTTTCTTCCTACTATGGAAATAGCTCCAAACTTAGCAGCATAAGTAAGGCTTAAAAGTTCCCAATTTCCATAATGTGCAGTTGTAAATATAATACCTCTTTGGCTTTTTAAGGCTTCATTTATGATTTCTTCATTGTCGATCACAACTTTATTTAAAATTTTTTCTTTGCTTGTGTTTTGATTTTTAATACAATCTAATCCAAAATTAGCAAAATTGCGATAAATTTGAAAAGAGAGCTCATCTCTTTGGAGTTGATTTTTTTCAGGAAAGCAAATTTGAAGATTGATATCTATAATTTTTCGATGTTTATGATTGATCTTAAAAACGATTTTTGCAACGATAAAAGCTAAAAAATCAAGAATAAAATCAGGCATAATCATCACTAAAAATTTAAGCGTATAATAAGCAAAAAGATAAAGCCAATCTTTACTTTTCATCAAAAATTTCCTTGATCAGTTTTAAAATATCCTCTTCTTCTATACGCATAATGCAAAAATCACTTTTATCGATATGTTTAGAATTTGTAATTTTTTTGCCTGCGTCTATGATTTTATTGATGTTTGTTTTATAGGCATTTCTATAACTTGGAGTGGCTCCAAATATGGTAATAGAAGGCCTATTTAAAGCAAAAGCAAGATGAGTAGGACCGCTGTCATTACCAATAACTAAATCCATCATTTTTGTAAAGGCCATAAGTTCTTCTAGATTGAATTTTGGGGCAAGTTCTATATTTTTTTCATCAATGGCACTTAAATTGATCACATCCTTAGCAAATTCAAATTCTTTAACATTTCCCCAAGATAAGAAAATTTTGGCTTCAGGAAATTCTTGAATGATGAGTTTGCAAAGAAGGGTAACTTTTGTTTTAGGATAAATTTTATTTCCCACACTTGATCCAACATGTATGAGTATATTTTTTGTATTTTGATCAAGTTTTAATTTTTTATGCAAAAGCTGTTTTAAATTTTCATCCACACAAAAAACATCTTTTTTAAAGGCTAAATCTTTTGGATTAAAATCTTCATTAAGGGTAAAAGAACTAAGGCTTAGATACCGAACAAAAACATTTTCATTATAATCTATATTTAATTTTTGATTGTAAAAATTGTGTGCAAAACTTTCTTTTAAGCTGTTTTGATCAAAGCCAAAATTATTGCGACTTAAAATTCGACTCACTAGGGCTGATTTTATAAGTCCTTGTAGATCAATAACCGCATTATAATTGTTTTTTCTAGCCTTAAGCAAAATTTTCAAGCTTTTAAAAAAATGCTTATCTTTTAAGGGTAGGGCATAGAGTTTATCAATGAGCGGATGATTTTTGAGTATGCCTTTAAATTTTTCATCTACAAACCAATGAATTTCTATATCTTTTTTGAAATTTTTTATAAATTGCAGCACTACAGCACTTTGTATAATATCGCCTAAAGCGGATAAACGAACGATTGCTATTTTCATTCAAACCTATATTGTAATTTTTTTGCTATGATTTTAACAAATAATTTTACAAAAGAAGGTTAAACTATGATTAAAAATGAGGGCTATATTTGTATTTTTGATTGTGAGAGCATACCTGATGTTGATTTGATCCGCAAAACTTTAGCTTTTAAGGGGAATGATTTGGAGGTGAGCTTAAAAGCCTTAGAATGGCAAAAAGAGCAAAGTGGAAATGAGTTTTTGCCTTTACCTTATCATAAGATTGTGAGTATTTGTGCAGTGATTGCTGATAGTTTTGGTAAATTTATTAAAGTGAATAAAATAGATGGTGATAATGAAAAAGAAATGATCCATAATTTTTTTTCTTTTATTGAAAAATACGAACCAAAATTAGTCAGTTATAATGGAAAAAATTTTGATATGCCTTTGTTGGTTTTAAGGGCTTTAAAATACAATATTAAAGCGGCAAATTATCTTGATACGCAAAGTGATAAATGGAATAATTATAAAACGCGTTTTTCAGAGCTTAAGCATTGTGATTTGTTTGAAAGCTTTGGAGGATTTAGGGGGATGAAGCTTGATGTGCTTTGTGCCATGGCTGATTTGCCAGGAAAATATGATGTGCATGGTGATGAGGTGATGAGTTTATACTATGAAGATAAGCTTGAAAAAATTCATGAGTATTGTGAAAGCGATGTTTTAAACACCTATATGCTTTTTTTAAAATATGAGCTAATCAAAGCAAATATTAATGATGAGGATTATGTTGGCTTTTTAGATACCATGGGTGAATTTTTAAAAACAAAAAAGGCTAATCGTTCTTATGTTGAAGTCTTTTGTAAAGCGTGTGAAAATGAAATTTCTAAAATACAAATTTAATCGTTAAAATAAATATATTAGAATTTAAAAAGTTATTAGTGATCAAGAAAGGAAAAATGATGAAAATTCTTATTAGTGGCGGTGCAGGATATATCGGTTCTCATACCTTAAGGCAGTTTTTAAAAACAGATCATGAACTTTGTGTTTTAGATAATCTTTCTAAGGGATCAAAAATCGCAATCAACGATTTGCAAAGCATAAGAGATTTTAAATTTTTTGAATTAGATTTGAGTGATTTTAAAGAGGTAAAATCTTTATTTGAAAGGGAAAAATTTGATGCCATTGTTCATTTTGCAGCAAGTATAGAGGTTTTTGAAAGCACTCAAAACCCTGTAAAATACTACATGAACAATACCGTAAACACGACTAATTTGATTAAAACTTGCATAGAAACAGGTGTGAATAAATTTATCTTTTCTTCTACGGCTGCAACTTATGGAGAACCTCAAACTCCGGTTGTGAGTGAAAATAGTCCTTTGGCACCTATTAATCCTTATGGCAGAAGCAAATTAATGAGTGAAGAGGTTTTAAAAGATGCTAATAAAGCTCATCCTGAATTTAAGTATTGTATTTTAAGATATTTTAATGTTGCGGGCGCTTGTATGGATTTTCATATAGGCCAACGTTATCCAAAGGCAACTTTACTTATAAAAGTAGCAGCAGAATGTGCAGCAAAGAAACGCGAAAAAATGTTTATTTTTGGCGATGATTATGATACAAAAGATGGAACTTGTATAAGAGATTATATCCATGTTGATGATATTTCAAGTGCACATTTGGCTGCTTTAGAGTATTTGCAAAATCATGAAAGCGATATTTTTAATGTGGGTTATGGACATGGTTTTAGTGTAAAAGAAGTGATTGAGTCTATGAAAAGAGTAACTGGGGTTGATTTTAAAGTAGAACTTGCTTCTCGTAGAGAAGGGGATCCAAGTGTTTTGATCTCTGATGCACAAAAAATAAGAACTTTAACTTCTTGGCAACCAAAATTTGATGATTTGGATTTAATCTGCAAATCAGCTTATGATTGGGAAAAACAGTGTTAAAAAGACTATTTTTCATTTTAAGCAAAGAGGATAAAAAATTTTTATTTTCTTTGCTTTTTTTTTCAGTTTTAATTTCTTTTATAGAAAGTTTTGCAATCTCTTTAGTGATGCCTTTTATCACTTTAGCGAGTGATTTTTCTTATTTTGATCGTAATCATTATTTGATAGAAATTAAAAATTATTTAGCTTTGCCAACATTTAAAATCATTGTTTATTTTGGCTTTGTTTTGATTATTTTTTATGTTTTAAGAGCTCTTTTAAATAGTTATTATTTTCACTTATTGGCTAAATTTTCCAAAGGAAGATATCATAATATCGCCTATAAAGTTTTTGCAAAATTTTTAAATATTAATTATGAAAATTTTACTCAAAAAAATCAATCTGAAATTTTAAAATCCATCACAGGAGAAGTTTATAATCTAAGCACGATGGTTTCTTCATTTTTATTGATGATGAGTGAAATTTTTGTTGTGATATTGCTTTATGTTTTAATGCTTTTAATTAATTATAAAATCACTTTATTTTTAAGTATTTTTATGGTTTTTAATGCATTGATTTTAATTAAAATTTTAAGCCCTATTATCAAAAAAGCAGGGCTTAGACGCGAAGAAGCAATGAAAAATTTTTTTGAAATTTTAAACACTAATCTAAATAATTTTAAACTTATTAAACTTAAAACCAAAGAAGATGGAATTTTAAATCTTTTTAAAGTTCAAAGCGAAGCTTTTGCTAAAGCAAATATTACTAATGAAAGCATGAGTGCCATTCCTAGAATTTATTTAGAGGGTGTGGGTTTTTGCATCCTTGTTTTTATCGTGATTTTTTTGGTTTTAAAAAATGAAAGTGATATTTCTAGTATTTTGGCTACAATTTCTATTTTTGTTTTAGCGCTTTATCGTTTGATGCCAAGTGCAAATCGTATCATTACAAGTTATCATGATTTGATTTATTACTGTTCTTCTTTGGATATTATTTATCAAATTTTTAAACAAGAAGAAGAAAATTTAGGCGATGAAGAAATTTCTTTTAAAAAAGAACTTAGACTTGAAAATTTAAGTTTTGGCTATAAAGGTAAAAAAAATCTTTTTAATGGTTTAAATTTAGAGATAAAAAAAGGTGAAAAAATCGCTTTTATAGGGGAGAGCGGTTGTGGTAAAAGCACTTTAGTGGATATTATTTTAGGGCTTTTAAGTCCAAAAGAAGGAAGGGTTTTGGTTGATGGGGTGGAATTAAATTCTAAAAACGCTAAAAAATATCGCCAAAAAATAGGCTATATCCCTCAAAATATCTATCTTTTTAATGACAGCATCGCTAAAAATATCAGCTTTGGAGATGAGATTGATGAAGAAAGGCTTTTTAGAGTGATCAAACAAGCAAATTTGGAACATTTTATCAAGCATCTTCCTGATGGAATTTGGACAAAAGTTGGAGATGGTGGAAGCAATTTAAGCGGAGGGCAAAAACAACGCATAGCTATTGCTAGAGCTTTGTATTTAGAGCCTGAAATTTTAGTTCTTGATGAAGCAACATCAGCACTTGATACTAAAAGTGAAGCTAAGATTATGGATGAAATTTATAAAATTTCAAAAGATAAAACGATGATTATCATCGCACATCGTCTTTCTACTATAACAAATTGTGATAGTATTTATCGTTTAGAGCATGGTGAGTTGATTAAGGAAGATTAAGTGAGAATTACTTTTATTATAGCGACTTTAAACTCAGGTGGCGCAGAGCGTGTTTTGGTAACCTTAGCAAATGCACTTTGTAAGGAACATGAGGTGAATATCATAAAATTTCACCAAGGAAATTCTTTTTATCCATTGGAAAATAATATCAATCTTAAAACCTTGCCAGAGTTTAGATTTGATACGATTTATCATAAAATTGCAAGTCGTTTTAAGAAATTTTTTACATTGAGAAAATTTTTAAAACAAACTCCAAGCGATGTATTTATTTCTTTTTTAGATACTACAAATATCGCTTGTATTATCGCTAAAATAGGGCTTAATACCCCACTTATTATTAGCGAGCATAGTAATCAAGCTTATTTAAAATCTAAAATTTGGAGATTTTTAAGGCGTTTGACTTATCCTTATTGTGATGCTTTAAGTGTTTTAGGTAGTAGTGATAAAATTTATTATAAAAAATTTGTCAAAAGGGTTGAACTTTTATTAAACCCTTGTCATTTTAGCACTGAAATTTCACTTGATTCTTCTTTTGAAAAAGAAAATTTAGTCCTTTTTGTAGGTCGCTTGGATGCAAATAAAAACCCTATGATGTTTTTAAAAGCAATCGCTAAATTAGATCAAAATATACAAAAAAATTATCGTTTTGTAGTAGCAGGTGATGGGGAATTAAGATCTATGCTTGAAAAAAAAGCCAAAGAAATGCATATTTGGGTGGAATTTTTAGGCAGAGTAGAAAATGTTAAAGAGCTTTATAAAAAGGCTAAAATACTTTGTCTTTGCTCTTTTGTTGAGGGTTTGCCAACTGTGCTTATAGAAAGTTTGTATTTTAATGTGTGCCGAATTTCAACTTTGTATCATGATGGTTCTAAAGATTTGATCGAAGATAATAAAGATGGTATTTTGGTAGAATGTGATAATGAAGAAATGTTGGCAAAAAAAATTGAATGGATTTTGCAAAATGAAGATTTTAGATTAAATTTAATACAAAATGCCAAAAAAAGATGTATCAATTTTGATATTAATGAGATAAAAAAACAATGGCTAAAATTGATTAAAGAAGTTTCTCATGGCTAAAATTTCAATCATCGTCCCTACTTTTAAGCGTCCAAATTTACTCAAAAAAGCCATTAAAAGCATACAGATGCAAAATTATAAAGATTTAGAAATTATCATTAGTGATGATCATTCAGATGATGAAACAAAAGATATAGTACAAGAAATGCAAAAGCAAGATAATCGCATAAAATATGTTTTAAACGATAAATACAAAGCAGGACCTAATGGAAACAAAAATAATGGCTTAGATCATGCTCATGGGGAATTTATAAGCTTTTTAGATGATGATGACGAGCTTTTACCTCATGCTTTAGAAATTTTAATGCAAAAAATTGATGAGGGCTATTCTCATGTTATTGGAAATTGTTTTATAGAAAAGGAAGGAAAACTCACTCAAGAATTTAGTGGAAAGGGTTTAAGTAAAGATCAAGAACTTTGTAAGAAAGATTTTTTGATGGGAAAATTTCACGGAGAGTTTTTTTCTATTTTTAAAAAATCTTTACTAAAAAATCAGCGTTTTAATGAAGAATTTTATGGAAATGAAGCAACACTTTGGATACACCTATACAAGGAAAAAACTTTTTATATTCACCAAGCCTTTCGAATTTATCGTTTAAATAGAAGCGATAGCGTAACTTTAGCGGCAAGTAAAAACGCTATTAGGGTTTATTTTGGTTATTTAGAACTTGCTAGAATTTTGGAAAATGAGTTAGAGCAAACTGGCGATGAAGATTATAAAAATATGTGTGCAAGTTATTATAAGATGGCGGCATATTATGCAAAACTTGGAGGAAAATTTAAAGAGCTTTATCGTTGTTTATTTAAAAGTTTGAGCATCAAGATAAATATACCTGCTTTAATATTACTCATTTTAAGTATAATTCCAAGTAGTATGATTAAAAAATTATCTAAAATACGGACGAGTTTATGCAAAAATTAGCAATTTTTATTTATTCTTTAGGAAGTGGTGGTGCTGAAAGAGTTGTAGCAACTTTACTTCCTATGTTAAATCTTAAATTTGAAGTGCATTTGATTTTAATGAATGAGAAAATTTCTTATGAAATACCAAAATGCAATATCCATTTTTTAGAACATTCTAAGCCTAGTGAAAATGCGATTTTAAAATTGATTAAACTTCCATTTTTGGCTTTAAAATATAAAAAAATGTGTAAAAGACTAAATATAAATACCGAATTTGTATTCTTAAATCGTCCAAATTATATAGCTTTAATGGCAAGAATTTTTGGCAATAAAACCCGCCTTGTTATCAATGAATGTACCACTCCAAGCGTGATGTATAAAAAAAAGAATTTTAATTCTTGGGCGAATAAATTTTTGATTTCTTGTTTGTATCCTAAGGCGGATTTGATTTTACCAAATTCTAAAGGAAATTTAGAAGATCTAGTTCAAAATTTTAAAATCCAAAAAGAACAATGTAAAATTTTATATAATGCTATAGATTTAGAAAATATAGAAAAAAAATCTCAAGAGGAAATTGTTTTAAAAGATAAATTTATTTTAAGTGTTGGGAGATTAGATGCAGGGAAAAATCACGCTTTGCTTATCCGTGCTTATGCAAGACTTAAAACAAATTTAAAGCTTGTTATTTTAGGCGAGGGAATTTTAAAAAATGAATTAGAAAATTTGATACAGGAGCTTGGCTTGGAAAATCAAGTCTTACTTTTAGGCTTTGATAATAATCCTTATAAATATATGAGTAAATGCGAATTTTTTGCATTTGCTTCGGTATTTGAAGGCTTTTCTAATGTTTTAATTGAAAGTTTGGCTTGTGGGTGTGCTATGGTATGCACTGATCATAAAAGTGGTGCTAAAGAGCTTTTTGGAAATGATGAGTTTGGTTTGTTGGTAGAAGTGGATAATGAAAATTCTATGTTTCAAGGTTTAAAAACCATGATTGAGGATGAAAATTTAAGACAAGCTTATAAAAATAAAGCCAAAAATAGAGCTCTTGATTTTGATAAAGTTAAAATTGCACGAAATGCTCTAGAATATTTAATAGGATAATGTATGTTTAAAAAAGAATATTTTAAAAACCCTCATACAATTTTATTTTTAATGATTTTAAGTGCTTATATTTTTAGTATAGCCTGTAGATTTTATTGGATTTTTTGGGCGAGTCAGTTTAATGAGTACTTTTTCAATAACCAACTTATGATAACTTCAAACGATGGCTATGCTTTTGCAGAAGGTGCAAGAGATATGATAGCAGGATTTCACCAGCCTAATGATTTATCATATTATGATGCTTCTTTATCAGCATTTACTTATTGGGTTTATAAAATCACTCCTTTTAGTTTTGAAACAATTATTTTATACTTGAGTGTTTTTTTATCTTCATTGATTGTTGTACCTATTATTTTAATCGCAAATGAATACAAATGCTCTCTTGCTGGTTTTATAGCCGCATTATTGGCAAGTATAGCTAATAGTTATTATAATAGAACTATGGCTGGATATTATGATACAGATATGCTTGTCGTTGTTTTGCCGCTTTTTATTTTATTTTTTATGATACGACTGGTTTTAAGAAAAGATCTATTTTCTTTGATATGTTTGCCATTTTTTGTCAGGGTTTATCTTTGGTGGTACCCTTCAAGTTATACTTTAAATGTTAGCTTGATAGGATTTTTCTTATTGTATTCTTTAATTTTTCATAGAAAAGAAACTATTTTTTATATGAGTATCATTTTGATGCTGATGACTTTGCCTAATATTGCTTGGTATTATCAAAGCTCTATTGTTGTTTTATTGTTTAGCTTTTATGCGCTTAAAAGTGAATACTTTAAAATAAAATTTTTAATTTTGTTAGGAATTTTCACTTTTATTTTTTTAATTATCAGTGGCGGAATAGATCCTATACTTTATCAACTTAAATTTTATATTTTTAGATCGGATGAAAGCGTTAATTTAACGCATGGTTTTATGTATTTTAACGTTAATCAAACTATACAAGAGGTTGAAAGTATTGATTCGAGAGTTTTTATGAAAAGAATCAGTTCTAGTGAAATTGTTTTTCTTGCTTCTTGTATAGGTTTTATTTGGTTTATTATAAAGCATAAAAGTATTATTTTAACTCTACCTATGCTTTTTTTAGGTTTTTTAGCTTTAAAAAGTGGGCTTCGTTTTACAATTTATGCTGTTCCTGTTTTAGCTTTTGGTTTTGGCTATTTGGTCTATTCTTTAAGGGAGATAAATTTAAAAAAATACAAAGCAATGGCAGTAAATTTTGTTATCATTTTGTTTGTTTTTTTATCTTTAACTCCAGCTTTGTTTCACATTTATGTTTATAGAGCGCCAACGGTTTTTTCTAAAAATGAAGCAACGCAATTAGATCAATTAAAAAAGATTGCAAATAGAGAAGATTATGTTGTGGCCTGGTGGGATTATGGCTATCCTATCCGTTATTATAGTGATGTTAAAACTTTGGTTGATGGTGGTAAGCATTTAGGAAAAGATAATTTCTTTCCTTCATTTGCTTTAACCAAGGATCAAAGATCTGCGGCTAATATGGCAAGATTGAGCGTTGAATATACGGAAAAAAGTTTTTATGCCTCTAATGATAGTCTTTTAAGAAAAGATATTTTGCAGGCGATGATGAAGGATTATAACGAGAGTAATGTCGATTTGTTTTTATATTCTTTATCTAAGCCGGATTTTAAAATCGATACTCCAAAAACAAGAGATGTTTATATATATATGCCTTTTAGAATGGCGTCTATTTTTTCAACAATTGCTAGTTTTTCTTTGATTAATCTTAATAATGGAAAACTAGACCAACCTTTTGTTTTCAGCACAGCTTATCCTTTGGGTAGGGAAAATGGAGAAATCATTTTAAGCAATGGCGTTGCCTTGAGTGATGATTTTAGAAGTTTAAAAATCGATAATGATGTTTCAATGATCCATAGCTTTATAGAGTTAAATTCGGTGCAGCAAAATGATTATAAAGAAATTCCAATTGATCCAAGCGGACAATATTATCTTTTTTATATCAAAAATAGTCCTATTCCGTATATACAATTTATATTGATGGATAAGACTATGTTTAGCAGTGCTTTTGTGCAAATGTTTTTTTTAGGAAATTATGATAAGAGCTTGTTTGATTTGGTGATTAATACACAAGATGTTAAAGTTTTTAAATTAAAAATTTAGGTTTTATTGATATGAAAATAGGTTTTTTATCTCATGCGGGGGCGAGTATTTATCATTTTAGAATGCCAATTATTAAAGCTTTAAAAAAACAAGGTCATGAGATTTTTATCATAGTTCCAAAGGATGAATACACGCAAAAACTTCAAGAATTAGATTTAAATCTTGTTATTTATGATTTTTCAAGATCTAGTTTAAATCCTTTTGTGGTTTTTAAAAATTTCTTTCATTTGAAAAAGGTATTAAAAAATTTAAATTTAGATCTTATTCAGTGTGCTGCACACAAAAGCAATACTTTTGGAATTATGGCTGCTAAATTAGCCAAAATTAAATATATTTTTGGCTTAGTAGAAGGCCTTGGTTCTTTTTACATCGATGATAATTTTAAAAGTAAGATGATAAGATGGAATATTAATTTATTATATAAAATTTCTTTTAAGCTTGCTAATGGTTTTATCTTTGTAAATGAGAGTAACGCTTTATTTATGAGAAATTTAGGACTTAAGAAAGAAAAAATTTTTATCATTAAATCAGTTGGTATTAATCTTAAAAAATTTTTCCCTATAAAAATCAATCACGAGTCAAAAAGAATTTTTTGGAAGAATTTTTGTATCGACGAAAAACCCATCGTTTTAATGATAGCAAGGGCTTTATGGCATAAAGGAATTAAAGAATTTTATGAGAGCGCAAGATTGTTAAAAGAACAAGCCAATTTTATTTTAGTAGGTGGAAGAGATGATAATCCTTCTTGCGCGAGTTTGGATTTTTTAAATTCAGGTTGTGTGCATTATTTGGGTTCTAGAAATGATATGGTAGAATTATTGCAAAATTGCGATATTTTTGTTTTGCCAAGCTATAAAGAAGGATTTCCTGTGAGTGTTTTAGAGGCTAAAGCCTGTGGAAAAGCTATTGTAGTGAGTGATTGTGAAGGATGTGTGGAGGCGATTTCAAATGCTTATGATGGACTTTGGTTTCAAACGGGAGATGCTAAAGATTTAAGTGATAAGATCGAACTTTTATTGAGCGATGAAAAATTAAGAGATAATTTAGGTGTAAATGCAGCTAATGATGCTTTAAAATATGATGAAAATATCATAGCGCAGCATTATTTGGAAATTTATAAAAGGGCAATTAGTAATGTATAATCATTTTTTTAAGAGAATTTTTGATTTTTGCTTAGCTTTATTTTTGCTTGTATTGTTTTCTCCAATTATTTTTATAACAGCTTTGCTTTTAAAACTAACTCAAGGAAGTGTTATTTTTACTCAAGATAGACCAGGTTTAAATGAAAAAATTTTTAAAATTTATAAATTTAAAACAATGAGCGATGAAAGGGATGAAAATGGAGAACTTTTGCCGGATGAAAAGCGTTTAAAGGCTTTTGGAAAACTTGTAAGATCTTTAAGTTTGGATGAGCTTTTACAGCTTTTCAATGTTTTAAAAGGTGATATGAGTTTTGTTGGGCCTCGTCCTTTATTAGTGGAGTATTTGCCTCTTTATAATGAAAAACAAAAATTGCGTCACAGTGTGCGTCCCGGTATTACAGGATGGGCACAAGTAAATGGCAGAAACGCTATTTCTTGGGAAAAGAAATTTGAGCTTGATGTTTATTATGTAGAAAATCTTTGTTTTTTCTTTGATTTAAAGATTATGTTTTTAACCGCTTTAAAAGTTTTAAAAAGAAGCGGAGTGAGCAAAGAAGGACACGTTACTACAGAGAAATTCAATGGCAAAAACTGAAAAAATTTACATTTATGGCGCGGGTGGGCATGGATTAGTTTGCAAAGATGTTGCTTTGAGTTTAGGTTATAAAGAATGCATTTTTTTAGATGATTTCAAAGCAAAGCCTTTTGATCCAAATTTAGAAAAATATGATTTTTTTATCGCTATAGGGAATAATCAATTAAGAAAAGATTTTTTTGAAAAAGTTTCTCAAAGTGGTTTTAAAATAGTCAATCTCATTCATCCAAGTGCGATCATTAGTCCTAGTGCTTTTATAAAAGAAGATGCTGGAATTTTAATCATGCCTTATGTTGTGGTAAATGCAAGAGCAAAAATTTCAAAAGGGGTTATTTTAAATACCTCAAGTGTAATTGAACATGAGTGTGAAATTGGAGAATTTTCACACATTAGTGTTGGGGCTAAGTGTGCAGGCAATGTAAAAATAGGAAAAAATTGTCTTTTGGGGATTAATTCTTGTGTTTTGCCAAATTTAAGTTTAGCTGATGATAGTATTTTAGGTGGAGGATCAACTTTGATTAAAAGTCAAAATGAAAAAGGTGTTTTTGTAGGAGTACCTGCAAGAAGGATATAACAAATCTTTCATCTTTTAGGATGGATTTTTATAAATTTAGTAAATATATATCATATCCTTTGAAAAACTCTCTAAATATAAATTCGAAGGCTTTTATCAACGTCCTTTTTTCTTTGAATTGGAAAATAAAAATTTAAAAACACTGTGTAAGTGAATTTATATAACTCGCAAATTTAATCTTTTTTATATGCATTTTGCAAAACGAGAAGATGTAGAATTTTATGAAATGGTGAAATTTGATTATTTTGCAAAAAAGAAGCACCAACTCTTATTATAAAAACCAAATATAAAAAATATGTGTTTTAAAGGTTATGTATAAAAAGAAGATTTAAAAAACTTTAAAAGTGGTGCAAAATAAATTTTACCTGCAAAAAGAATTTTTAATGTTTGATTTTTGGTAAATTATTTTAGATACAATGCATAACAAATACAAAGCTCTTTATAAAAAGGATAAAAATGAGATTTTTTCTTTCTCCTCCTCATATGAGTGGTAATGAATTAAAATATATTGAAGAAGTTTTTAAGAGTAATTATATTGCTCCTTTGGGTGAATTTGTAAATCGTTTTGAAAAAAGTGTTAAAGAATATAGCAAGAGTGAAAATGCATTGGCGCTTAACTCCGCTACTGCGGCTTTGCATTTAGCTTTAAGGGTTGCAGGCGTAGAACAAAATGATATAGTTTTAGCTTCATCTTTTACTTTTATAGCCTCAGTAGTACCTATTTGCTATCTTAAGGCAAAGCCTATTTTTATAGATTGTGATGAAACTTATAATCTTGATGTAAGTCTTTTAAAACGTGCTATTAAAGAATGTGAAAAGAAACCAAAAGCTTTGATTTTAACTCATCTTTATGGAAATTCTGCAAAGATGGATGAGATTGTGCAAATTTGTAGTGAAAATAATATTATTTTAATCGAGGATGCTGCTGAAGCTTTAGGAAGTTTTTACAAGGAAAAAGCTTTGGGAACGTTTGGAGAATTTGGAGCTTATTCTTATAATGGTAATAAAATTATCACAACTTCAGGCGGTGGTATGCTTATTGGCAAAGATAAAGAAAAAGTCGAAAAAGCAAGATTTTATAGCACTCAAGCAAGGGAAGATTGTTTGCATTATGAACATTTAGATTATGGGTATAATTATAGATTGAGCAATGTCTTAGGTGCTATCGGTTTAGCACAAATGGAAGTTTTAGAACAAAGAGTACTTAAAAAAAGAGAAATTTATAATTGGTATAAAGAATTTTTAGGAGATAAATTAACTTTTTTGGATGAATTAAAAGATTCAAGAAGTAATCGTTGGCTTAGCACTGCTTTGATTGATTTTGATATGAAAGAGCTTAATTCTTGCGAAAAAAATATCAACATTTCTCAAAAAAATATACCTTTACATCCAAAAATTTCTAAATTAATAGATGATTTAAAAAAAGAGCAGATTGAAACACGCCCACTTTGGAAGGCTATGCATACTCAAGCAGTTTTTAAAGATTGTAAAGCTTATATTAATGGAAATAGTGAGTTGTTTTTTCAAAAAGGAATTTGTTTGCCAAGTGGAACAGCTATGCAAAAAAATGATGTAAAAGAAATTTCAGAATTAATCCTTAAAAGTATAAAGGAATGATATGGATTTTTATAAAAGCAAAAGATTAATCTTTTTTTTATGTTTTGATATTGTTTTATTTTCTCTTTCTATATATTTGGCTTTCTCTTTACGTTTTAGTGGAGATATTGCAAATATTTTCTATCAAGGCATGTTTAAAGCAGGAATTATTTTACTTTTTTTGAAAATAGCTTTTTTATTTATTTTTAGAATTTATAAGGTTGCTTGGAGATTTTTTTCTTTAAGTGAGGCAAGAAAAATTTTTTTTGCTTTAGCTTTAGCTGAGTTTTGTTTTTTAATCATTTTTTATTTTTTTAGTGATTTTTTCAACCCTTTTCCAAGAAGTGTCGTAGGGATTGATTTTGTTATATCTTATATGTTTATAGGAACTTTAAGGATCAGCAAAAGAATGCTTGTAGATTTTAAATCTTCCAAAGCCGAGCAAGAAAATCCTTGCATCGTTATAGGGGCAACTTCTAAGGCTTTGCATTTGTTAAAAGGTGCAAGAGAGGGAAGTTTAGGATTTTATCCTGTTGGGGTGATCGATGAGAGAAAAGAGCTTATAGGAACTTATTGTGACAAATTTATCGTTCAAGATAAAAGCAAAATCAAAGAATATATTCAAGATGGCATTAAAACAGCTATTATTGCATTGAAGCTAGAGCAAGAATCTTTAAAAAAGCTTTTTGAAGAATTAATAGACTATGGCATTATAGATGTTAAAATATTTTCTTTTACCCAAAATAAAACTAGAGATATTAGCATAGAAGATCTTTTAGCTAGAAAGCCAAAAGATTTAGATGATGGAGCTGTAGCGGCATTTTTAAAAGATAAGGTCGTTTTGGTAAGCGGGGCAGGTGGTACTATAGGAAGTGAGCTTTGCAAACAATGCATTAAATTTGGTGCAAAGCATCTCATAATGCTTGATCATAGCGAATTTAATCTTTATAAAATCAATGAGGAATTGCAAAATTTCAAAGAAAAAATCACTCCTTTAATGATGAGCATTTTAGATCAAGATTCTCTTGATAAAGCATTAAAAACATATCAACCTGAATTGATTTTACACGCTGCTGCTTATAAACATGTCCCACTTTGTGAGCAAAATCCTTATGCTGCTGTGATCAATAATATAGTAGGAACAAAAATTTTAACCGATTGTGCTAAGGCCAACGGTGTTAAGAAATTTGTAATGATTAGCACAGATAAAGCTGTGCGTCCAACAAGTGTCATGGGATGTACTAAAAGAGTTTGTGAGCTTTATACACTAAGTTCTTCGGGTTCTGATTTTGAAGTTGCTTGTGTGCGCTTTGGTAATGTATTAGGATCGAGTGGAAGTGTGATTCCTAAATTTAAAGCTCAAATTGAAAATGGAGAAGCGCTAACCTTAACACATCCTGATATCGTGCGTTATTTTATGCTTGTAAATGAAGCTGTGCAACTTGTTTTGCAGGCTGGGGCTATTGCAAAAGGTGGAGAACTTTTTGTGCTTGATATGGGAAAACCTGTTAAGATTATGGATTTAGCTAAAAAAATGCTTTTGCTTTCAAATCGTCCTGACTTGGAAATTAAAATCGTAGGACTTAGAAAAGGGGAAAAGCTTTTTGAAGAGCTTTTAATCGATGAAAATGACGCTAAAACAAAGTATGAAAGTATTTTTGTGGTAAAAAATGAGAAAATCGATTTAAATATTTTAAATGTGCAAATTGAGAGGCTTAAGCAAAATAAAGATATAATTAGTCTTTTAAAAGAAATAGTGCCTGAATTTAAACACAATGCTGGAGGTAATTAAACATGTTTATTAAAGACATGCAAAGATTTGAAGATAATCGTTATAAGGCTAGAGCTTATATGACTTATATTCTAACAAGAAATTTGCCCAATAAACTTCCCGATATTCGTCTTGAAAGCATACGAGCTGCTTTAGACAAAATCGAGCATGATATTTCAGTTTTTGATGCTTTGTATATACTTGATACTTCTGGAAGACAAATTGGAAACGCTATAGCATTAAAAAAAGAATTTGAAATAGGAGATGGGGAAGATAAGAGTTCGAAAGCTTATTTTTATAGAGCTGTTAATCTTAAGCGATGCACTCTTAGCGATCCTTACCCTTCAATTTTAAACAATGAGTTATGTGTTACCGCTTCAATGCCTATTTATGATAACAAGGATAATTTATTATTTGTTGTTTGCATTGATATCAGCTTAACAAATATTTTAAAAATGATAGAAACTGGCTATTCTGAAACTATTTTTACCTATTTTAGTCGTATAGTTTATTTTTGTTTTGCTGCAGTTTTATTTATCATCACTTGTTTTTTATTTCAAAAAGGCTTATTTAGTTTATTCCATCCTCAAGGAGAAGTTGGCATACAGGTTATTTTTCAAAGTACCATTGCTATAACTTTAGCCTTGGCTATTTTTGATTTAACAAAAACAATTATAGAAGAAGAGGTTTTTGGAAAAACAAAAAAAGAGATTAATGGGATTCAAAAAACCATGGTGAGATTTTTAGGATCTATTATTATAGCGTTAGCTATAGAGGCTTTAATGCTTGTTTTTAAACTTGTTTCGAGTGATTTATCGCAAATGCTTTATGTATTTTATCTTATTGGAGGCATTAATCTTCTTTTAATAGGACTTAGTATATATTTATTTGCAGTAAAATATAAGAATAATTAAGGAAAAAAATGTTATAATTATTTTTTTACGAGGTTAATGAAATTAAAAAATCAATAGCAAAATAAATTTTTGAAAGGACAAATTGTGAAATTGTTAGTTGTTGATGACAGTTCTACCATGAGAAGGATTATTAAGAATACCCTAACAAGACTTGGACATAATGATATTCTTGAGGCTGAACATGGAGTTGAGGCTTGGGATTTACTTGTTAAGAATGAAGATGTTCAGGTTTTAATTACCGATTGGAATATGCCAGAAATGAATGGCTTAGAGCTTGTTAAAAAAGTTCGTGCTGAAAAAAAATATGAAGATATGCCAATTATTATGGTAACTACAGAAGGTGGTAAAGCCGAAGTGATTACCGCTTTAAAAGCTGGTGTTAATAATTATATTGTTAAGCCTTTTACTCCTCAGGTATTAAAAGAAAAACTTGAAGATGTTTTAGGAACAGGTTCTAATGAGGCTTCAGCTGAATAAAAATAAAGCCTTTTTTATGGCACTATGATGCAAAAAATTTATTATGAATTATTTTTTAAAGTAGATAAACAATATAAAAATTTATTTCTTGATTTTGTTTTTGATTTAGGTATTGAAGCCATAGAAGAAAAAGATGAAGGTATTTATATACGTTCAAATGAGAGTTTAGAAGAACTCTCATGGGCTCTTGAAATTTTTACTCAAAAACTGAAAGAAAAATTTAACACAAAAGAAGAAATTCTCTACAACAAAACTGTCGAAGAAAAAGAAAATAAAAATTGGATAGAAGAATATAAAAAAAATATCAAACCTATTTTAATTGATCAAATTTATATTCATACTACTTGGCAAGAAGAAAAGAAAAATTATATTAATATTAAAATAAATCCTGCTTTGGCTTTTGGTTCGGGTCACCATGAGAGTACTTATGCTTGTATAAAATTTTTACAAAAATTTGCAAAAAAAGATGATTTAGTTTTAGATTTGGGTTGTGGTAGTGGGATTTTAGGTATTGCAATGTCAAAACTAGGTTGCAAGGTTGAAATATGCGATACTGATGAATTAGCTATTCATAGTTCTTTAGAAAATGCCAAACTCAATCAGGTTTGTTTTGAAAATTCATGGAAAGGTTCTATTGATCAGGCAAAACATAAATATGATTTAATTGTAGCAAATATTATTGCAGATGTTATTTTGATTTTAGAAAAAGATATTAAAAAACATTTAAAAGATCATGCTATACTTATATTGTCTGGAATTTTAGACAAATATCAGACAAGAATTAAAGAAAAATTTCAAGATTTGGAGCTTATTGATGAAATTAAAATCAATGAATGGTGCTCTTTTGTATATAAAAATAAAAAGGAAATCTAATGAATAATTCTTCAAACAATAAAGGTAATCCGCAAAATAACGGTTTTTTTAATAAAAATCCTATTTTTATTTTTGCGGTTTTTGCTATTGTAATGATAGTCATTTTTAAAGGATTATTTGATGGAAATTCCTCATTTAGCGGTATGTTAAATGGCGGAGAAACTCATAAAAATATTCCTTATTCTGAACTTAAAAAATTAATAGAAAGTGGTCAGATTAATCAAGTCAGCATAGGACAAACCACTATAAAAGCTGTTTCAGGTTCCCAAAATACGGTTTATAGTGCTAAAAAGGTTAATGATCCAGAGCTTGTGAGTTTGCTTGATAGTAAAAATATCGCCTATGGAGCTTATTCTGAAACAAATTGGTTTACTGATATATTGTTTTCATGGGTGCTACCTGTGTTTATATTTTTTGGAATTTGGATGTTTTTGGCTAGTCGTATGCAAAAAAATATGGGGGGATCTATTTTAGGTATAGGAAGTTCTAAAAAATTAGTCAATTCTGAAAAGCCAAAAGTAAAATTTAATGATGTTGCGGGTGTTGAAGAGGCTAAAGAAGAGGTTAAGGAAATAGTTGATTTTCTAAAGTACCCTGAAAGATATATTAAACTTGGGGCTAAAATCCCGAAAGGACTATTGCTTGTTGGACCTCCAGGAACAGGTAAAACTTTACTTGCAAAAGCAGTTGCTGGTGAAGCAGATGTTCCATTTTTTAGCGTCTCTGGTTCTTCTTTTATTGAAATGTTTGTGGGTGTTGGTGCATCTCGCGTGAGAGATTTATTTGAAAATGCAAAAAAAGAAGCTCCTGCTATTGTATTTATCGACGAGATTGATGCTATAGGAAAAAGTCGTGCAGCTAGTGGTATGATGGGTGGAAATGATGAAAGAGAGCAAACCTTAAATCAGCTTTTGGCAGAGATGGATGGTTTTGGAACGGAAAGTTCTCCTGTTATTGTCTTAGCGGCTACAAACCGTCCAGAAGTTCTAGATGCTGCGCTTTTGAGACCAGGTAGATTTGACAGACAAGTTTTGGTGGATAAACCGGATTTTAAAGGTAGATGTGATATTTTAAAAGTTCATATGAAAGATGTTAAAATTTCTCCTGAAGTAAAAGTTGAAGATATTGCAAGATTGACCGCAGGACTTGCTGGTGCTGATTTGGCTAATATTATCAATGAAGCTGCGTTATTAGCGGGAAGAGATTCTAAAAAACATGTAGAACAAAATGATCTAGTAGAAGCGGTTGAAAGAGCTATAGCTGGACTTGAAAAGAAATCGCGTCGTATTAGTGATAAAGAGAAAAAAATTGTAACTTATCATGAATGTGGTCACGCTTTAATTGCTGAAACCACAAAAGGTGCAAAAAAAGTAAGTAAGGTATCTGTTATCCCAAGAGGTTTAGCAGCATTAGGTTATACACTCAATACTCCTGAAGAGAATAAATTTTTAATGCAAAAACATGAACTCATTGCTGAAGTTGATGTGCTTTTAGGTGGTAGAGCAGCTGAAGAAGTGTTTATAGGAGAAATTTCAACAGGGGCAAGTAATGATTTAGAAAGAGCCACAGATATCATAAAAGCAATGATCTCTATGTATGGTATGAGTGAAATCGCAGGTTTGATGGTGCTTGAAAAACAAAGAAATACTTTTTTAAGTGGCGGACAAACCATTAAAGATTATTCTGAGAAAACAGCAGAGTCTTTAGATGAATATGTTAAAAAAACTTTAGATGAACGTTACAAGGATGTTAAAGATACACTAAGTGCATATAAGGGTGCTATTGAAACTATGGTTGCAGCACTTTATGAAGAAGAAACAATAGAGGGTGCAAAAGTGCGAGAGATTATTAAAAATTATGAAAATGAAAATAATCTTTCAAGTCGTTTGCAAGACATTGAAGAAAACACTAAAGAAGAAAAATAATGAAATATATCGCAAAAGAGGGCTATTTTAGTATAGGTTTGATTGTATTTTTAATCATATTTTTTTGGATTTTAAATAGCTTTTCTTTTGTGCTTTTTTTGGCACTATTGATATTTTTATTTATTTTTAGAAATCCAAATCGTATTTTAATTTGTCATGATAAAAAAGCAATTTTATCTCCTATAGATGGGCAAATTATTCAAATAGAAAATACTTTTAGAAAAGATTTTGGAGAATGTATAGAAATAAGTATCGCCAATTCTTTTTGCAATGCAGGTTCTTTTTATGCTCCTTTTGAAATGAATATTGATGAAGTTAAATATAGATATGGGCTTTTTATAGATAAAGGATTTCAAAATTTAAATTTTTTAAAAGAAAAAATTTCTATCAATGCTGTAAGTAATTCATCTAAAATAATTTTGGAAATTTATGCTGGAAATTTAGGAAGAAAACTAAGACTTGATAATATTTCTCATGGTTTAAAAGTTGGGGATAGATTAGGTTTTTTAATTGATGGAAAGATAAAACTGGTACTTCCGAAAAATATACGGATACAAGCAGGACTTGGAGATGAAATAAAATCTGGATCTTTGTTGGGTTATTTGATTTAAGGAGATTGTTATGAATAGCAATAAACCGCAATTTGTTTATATTTTACCAAACCTTTTTACTGCTGCTTCTATTTTTTTGGGTGTTATTTCTATCATTAGCTCCATACAAGGAAATTATTACAAGGCTTTAATTTATATCATTTTTTCTTTAATCTGCGACGGACTCGATGGAAGGGTAGCTAGACTAACAAAAACCACTTCAAAATTTGGAATTGAATTTGATTCTTTGGCCGATTTGGTTGCTTTTGGCGTTGCTCCTGCTATACTTTTTTACATGGTAATAGGTTCTGAATATGGAAGATATGGTTCTTTGATCGCGGCCTTTTTTGTGGTTTTTGGTGCGATACGTCTAGCAAGATTTAATGTAACAACCGGAACTTACGAGCCCTCTGTTTTCATAGGTCTTCCTATACCTACAGCAGCTGTTGTTAGTTCGATTTGGACTTATAGTTATTATCATTATGATTTTTTAAAGACCTATGGTATTGCTTTTTTAATTTTACAAGCAATTTTAGGTTTATTGATGGTAAGTAATATACGCTATCCAAGTTTTAAAAAATTAGATTTTAATCGATCTAGTGTTTTAAAAGTGTTAATTATATTAATCATTATATTTTCATTTTTGTATCTTTATCCTCTTAGAAGTTTAATCACTTTAGCGAGTTTGTATGTTCTTTATGGAATTATACGAGCTTTTTATACGATTATTTATTCTAAATTTAAAAGAAGTTAAGTGTAAAATTTAGCAATGTTTTCACATTCTTCATTGCTAAATCCAGCTTTTAATCTTGCGTCTATATTAAGTTTTTTTCCAGCAAGGGAAAATTGATGAAATAAATTACAAATATCTAAAAAGCTATATTGTTCTTTATTTGAGAATTTCCACCAATAATCCCCTTTTTTTACATGGTTGATTTCGTCATTTAAAATGATGGCTAAGATTTCTTTTAATAAATTTTTTATAGGATGATTTGAACTTTCAAGTTTTGCAACCACAAAAGGATTTGCATCAAGCCCTTTTGCTTCTAAGCCACGATGAACTACACCCATTCTAAAATTTAAAGAATTTTGAGTTACTTTTAGCGCAGCTTCTAAATTATCATGTACACTAAAATCTCCATATTTAAAACCTAGTTCTTTCAATGCTGAATTTAAGAAATTAAAATGTTTAATTTCTTCTTCAGCAACCTCTAGCCAATCTTTATAAAATTGTTCTGGCAAATTTTTAAAACGATAACTTGCATCTAAAGCTAGATTGATAGCACTAAATTCAATATGTGCTATAGAATGGATTATTTTAGCTAAAGAATGGGTAGAATTTACAAATTTTGGACGTCTGATTCTTGTTGGATGAATAAGTTTTAAATTAGAATATATATTTTCCTTAAAAATGCTATTTTGATCATGATTGAAGACAATTTTTTGACTTTTAAAATTATCATAAAAATCAGAAAATTGTTTAAATTTTTCTTCAATATCTTGTTCGTATAAAATTTTTTCCAAATTAGAAAAGAATTCTTGATGCATTTTTATCCTAAATTTTTATTTTAATTATATTTAAAAAAAATAAATTTTGTTATAATTTTAATTTTTTAGATTGGAAAATGATAATGAAAATATTAAGCGAAGAAGAAAAAAGAATTATTTTGCTAAAGGGCACTGAAACCCCTTTTAGTGGAAAGTATAATGATTTTTATGAAAAAGGGATTTATCTTTGTAAGCAATGCGGTTCTAAGCTTTATAAATCAGAGGATAAATTTAAATCAGGATGTGGTTGGCCAAGTTTTGATGATGAAATTTCAGGAGCTGTAAAAAGAATTCCCGATAAAGATGGGGTGCGTACAGAAATAGTGTGTTCAAATTGCAATGCACATCTTGGGCATGTTTTTGAAGGTGAGGGTTTTACTGAGAAAAATATTAGACATTGTGTAAATTCAATTTCATTAGAATTTGTAAAAGGTTGATCGTGTTATCGAATTTAGGTTCTGAATTTTATTTAATGTTTTTTTCTAGTATAACCTTACTTGCTATTTTAAATCCATTTGGGAATTTAACTCAATTTTTATCTATGAGTGATGGTTTGCCTTTAAACCTTAGAAAAAGGTTGTTTAGATATATACTTTATACAGCACTTGTTATTATGCTTGTATTTTTATTTTTGGGTCCTTTACTTATGCAATATATTTTTCGAATTTCATTGGATGAATTAAGGGTTTCTGGGGGATTGGTTTTAATCATCATGGCGATTAAAAATTTACTTTTTTCTACAAAAATGATTATGAAAGATTTTAGTTTTTATCAAGAAATGGATGATAAAGAAATTTTGCGTCAAAGTTTAATTCCTATGGCTTTTCCTATGCTTGTTGGGCCAGGGGCTTTGGCAAGTGTGGTTGTGATTTCTGGAGATTGTGGGATTGATATAGCTCTTGGAGGTATGGTTATAGCTTTTGTTTTTATGTTTGTTTTGTTTCATTTTGCAGCAACTATAGAAAAAATAGTTGGAAAACTTATTTTGCATATTTTCTCTCGTATCGCTCAAGTGTTTATCGCGGCTATGGGATTTAAAATGATTGTAATAGGACTAAAGGATATTTTTCATTTATAAATTTTATTTTTTTAAACCTTTAAAATTTTCAAAGCCGCTTTCTTGACAGCATTTTTCTTCAATAATCTTTAGAAAATCTTTTCTAGGGATGTTTTTTGCACCCATAAATTCTAAGTGTTTGTTATAAATTTGACAATCTATTATGAAATTATAAGGCGATAATAGATCGCAAAGTTTTATCATTGCGATTTTTGAAACATTTTTTCTTAGACTAACCATGCTTTCTCCAAAAAAAACTTTTCCTATGATTAATCCATAAATTCCCCCTACAAATTCATCATGATCATAGAGTTCTAAAGTATGAACATATCCTAATTGAAAAAGAGTATTGTATGCTCGGATGAAATCATTATCGATCCAGCTTTGAGAACGTGCGTTCTTACAAGAAGTGATGAGTTTTAAAAAATCATAATCAAGCTTTACTTCGTAAAGATTTAAAAATTTTTTCATATTTTTTTGTATATGAATTTCTTTAGGTTCTAATATACATCTAGGATCAGGACACCACCAAGTAACTGGATTGCTAGTCCATGGAAAAAGTCCAAAACGATAAGCTTTTAAGATAAAATCTGCTTCTAATTTTGCACTTAAAAATACAGGTGCATCTTTAGGAGCTTTTAATAATTTAGAATATAAATTCAAGCTGTCCATTTTTTTTGAGTTTGATTTTAACTATTCCGCCTTGTTTGAGTTTGCCAAAAAGAATTTCATCACTGATTTTTTCTCCAATTTCTTCGCAAATAATGCGTTTAAGTAACCTGACTCCAAATTCTTTATTATAGGCTTTTTTAGCTAAATAAATTTTAGTTTTTTCATCGGCAGTAATTTTGATATTTTTTAAATTTGCAGAAATTTCATCCAATTCTTTTTGTACAATTTTTGATAATATCTCATCATTTAAATCATTAAAATGCAATATTTTATCAATTCTATTGATAAATTCAGGAGCAAAAAAATCTTTTATAGCGCGATCACTTTTTGATTCATTTTTACTTAAAAATCCCAATTCATTACTCTCTTTTAAGCCTAGATTTGATGTCATTATGATAATAGTATTTTTAAAATCTATTTTAAGTCCGCTATTATCTGTAAGTTCGGCATTATCAAATATTTGTAAAAAGGTATTGCTTAAATCAGGGTGGGCTTTTTCTATTTCATCAAAAAGCACCAAGCTGAAAGGATTTTTTCGTATAGCGTTACTTAAAAGCCCACCGTCTTCATAGCCAACATAGCCGGCAGGAGAGCCTATAAGCTTACTAAGAGAGTGTTTTTCTGCGTATTCACTCATATCAAAACGTTCTAAATTGAGTCCTAAAAATTCTGCCAAAGTTTTACAAAGTTCTGTTTTTCCAACCCCGCTAGATCCTGTAAATAAAAAAATTCCTCTTGGAGAATTAGAATTTTTAAATCCAGCAAAACTTTGTTTTAATGTAGATACCAACCCATCAATAACTTCATCTTGTCCAAAAATTTTTGTTTTTAAATTCGTCTTTAAGTTAGCCAAAGCTTTATTATGATCAAATTCAAACATTTTATGATGTCGAGTCATTTTAGCTAAGACAAGCTCCAAATCTTTAAGCGTGATATTTTTTTTATTTTTTGGATTTAAGGCAAAAGAGGCTCCAAGTTCATCAATAAGATCTATGGCACTATCTGGTAAATACTTGTCGTTAAAAAATTTTTTACCCCAAGTGACTGCTTGTTTGAGAATTTCATCATCGAGTTTGATTTGATGAAATTTTTCATACTTTGTTTTTAATCCTTGTAAAATTTGAAAAGCTTCTTCTTGACTTGGTTCATCTACATTGATTTTAGCAAAACGACGACTCAAAGGCTTGTTTTTATCAAAAGTATTTTTATACTCCATATAGGTGGTAGCCCCTATGCATTTTAAGTTACCGTTGCTAAGCGATGGTTTTAAAAGATTTGAAAAATCAGCGTGTGATTCTCCTGTTGCTCCAGTTCCAACTATAGTGTGAATTTCATCAATGAATAAAATGGCGTTAGGCATTTTATCGAGTTCATTTAGAATTTCTTTAATACGTTTTTCAAAATCTCCGCGATATTTTGTCCCAGAAAGTAATCCGGCCATATCTAAGCTAAAAATTTGAGCATTTTGTAATTTTTTAGGAACTTTTTTTTCGACAATAGCAAGAGCAAGTCCTTCAATGATAGCTGTTTTGCCAACTCCGGCTTCGCCAACTAAAATAGGATTGTTTTTTTTGCGACGAGATAAAATTTGTAATATTCTTTCGAGTTCAAATTTTCTACCTATCAAGGGATCGATTTTTCCTTGCTTTGCTAAAAGAGTTAGATTGTTTGTATAAGAATTTAAAATTTCTACTTGAGTGTGTTGTTTGAGTTCTTGTATTTTTTCTAAATTGATATCGTATTTTTTTAATAAATAATTTGATATTGTTCTTTCATCCTGTAAAATTTTTTCTAGAAAATCAATGATTTTCATTTCAGCAAAATTATCCGCTAAAATTTCATCCAAAATAATAGAATTAGTAGGTGTAACTTCTTGATTTAATATTTCATTATTTTTTGCTATATAGTTTTTAAGCTCTTCTTCAAAAATTTCTAAGTCTTTATCGGTGCATTCTTTGAAAATGGTTTTAAAATCCACGCTTAATTTAACTAGAGCAAAAATCAAATGCTCACAAGTTGTAAATTCGTGCTTATTAATAAAGCTTAAATGTCTAGCATGTTCGAGATACTTTTGTAAATTTTCTTGATATTTCATTCTTCTTCCACTTTTACTTTTAAAGGAAAATTTGCCAGTTGTGCAGCTTCAAAAACTTTTTTTTGTTTTGAAAGCGCTATTTCTTGTGTATAAATTCCGCATACTCCACTACCATTTAAATGAACTTCTAGCATAATTTTGCTTGCATTTTCAAAATTATGATGAAAAATACTCATTAAAATTTCTATAACAAAGTCCATCGTGGTTATATCGTCATTTAATAATATAACCTTAAACATTTTAGGTTCTTGGAGTTTGCTTTGTTCCAGAGTTTTAACTTTTGGCATTATTTTTCTTTATAAATTCTATTTAAATCATCTTGAATTATTTGAGTTGGAATTTTTCCAAGATAAAAATTCACAGGAGTATTATTATTCCAATAATCGCTAAGATTTTGATAATTTCCATTTTTTATAACAACTTTAAAAGGTAATTGTTCCATACTTTGGTAATTAATATCTTTTAAGATTTGGGCAATAATGCGATCATTTTGAGAGCTATTGCTTAAAAAATAATAAGCTCCATAATCATTAGCAAATTTTTTTACAGCATCATCGCTAACATCTTCAAAGTGTGTTAAACCGATGATAATAAATTTATCTGAATTATTTCTCCAAAGATTGCTAAGATTTAAAGCTTCTTCCTTGCAAGGAGTGCAGAAAGTGCCAAAAAAATCAATCATTAAAACCTTATTTTCCTCCCCTTTAACAACAAATCCTTTATCGGTTCGAATAAGGGTTTTAGTAGCACCACCATTGATATTTTTCAAAACGATCTCATCGCCTTTTTTATATTCTTCAAACATATAATCATTTTTCACATCTTCTTCATGAGAGCAAGCACTGAGAAAAAAAATAACACTTGCGCAAACCAGAGTTAAAATTTTTTTCATTTAATCATCCCTTTGTTGATATTTTTTAAAGCCATTCTAGCATCTAAATCAGCTTGTTTCTTTTTTAAGGTTTCACGCTTATCGTGTAAATTTTTACCCTTAACTAAAGCTAGGGTTGCTTTGACTTTATTTTTATTGTTAAAATAAAGATCCAATGCAACAAGCGTATATCCTTCAATGCTAACTTTACCAAAAAGCTTATCGATTTGTTTTCTGTGCATCAATAGCTTTCTAGCGCCTCTTTCTTCATGTTTGTAAAAAGCATGAGTCGTATTTAATAAAGCAATATGAGCGTTTAAAAGAAAAAGTTCTCCTTTGATAATACGAACAAAAGAATCTTTTAGATTAGCCCTTCCAGCACGTAAAGCCACCACTTCACTGCCTTTAAGAACAATGCCAACCTCAAAACGTTCTATAATGCTATAGTTAAATAAAGCTTTTTTATTTCTAGCGATAATTTTCACTTATTAACCTTAAAAACACTACTTCCGCTTCCACTTAAAAAATATTGATTTTCTAAATAATCTAACATTTTAGGATATAAAGATGCACAAGGGGTAAATAAATCATTAAGTTCTAAGTTTTTATAGTCTTGAAGAAGTTCTTTAGTGCTTAAATTTTCATATATTTTAGCTTGTTTTAAATTGAGATTAAAATCATGTCTTTTTTTATCAAATTCTTTATAAACCTTGCTTGTATCGCAAAAGATTTGTGGAAAAGTCCAATTGAGGCTCGGAATTTCATCTTCAAAAGCATTGATAATTTCTCCGCATCCGCTAACATTTGCAGAGTGAAATCCGCTTAGAAAAAAGGCAATATCGCTTCCTAGTTTTGTGCTTAGATTGATTAATTCTTGAGTGGATAGTTTTAAATTTAAAGTTTCATTCGTTAGAATTAAAAAACTCGCACAATCGCTACTTCCGCCACCAAGTCCTGCACCTGTTGGTATATTTTTTATAAGTTTTAAGCTTTTATTTCTAAATAATTCTTCAAGTTGATTTTTATAGCCATAGTCGCATAATAAATGATAAGCTTTTTTGATAATATTGTCTTCACAGTGAAAATCACTAATGATTTCAAAACCTTCTTGAGTCTTTTCATCGCTTAAATAAAGTTCATCATAAAGATCTTTAAGTAATATAAAGCGAGAGCTTAAAAGATGGTATCTTCTAGTATCTAATCCAATAAGTTTTAAGAAAATATTTGCTTTAGCGTATGCTTTCATTTGATTAGTTTTTTACTTAGATCGTCTAAGCTGATATCGTTTTTAACTACAGAATGCAAGTTTTCATCTTTAATTTGAGTCATCAATTCTTTTCTTAAAATCATTAGTGATTTTGGAGCATCGATACCTATTTTTGCATAGCCTTTTCCGGTTTGAACCACTTTAATCTCTATGCCTTCACCGATAATAATACTTTCATTTTCTTTTCTTGATAATATTAACATTTTTCAACCTTATTTAAAAGATATTTTACCTTATTTTCATTAATATTAATAATGCTAAAATATTTTTCACTTTCTATATAATAATTTCCGCTATCTTGATATTTAAGATCATCCAAACTTAGCTTAGATCCGTTTTCAAGCTTGTTTAGATCACAAATGAAATTAGGTTTTAAATCAAGATATTCTAACACATTAATTTTTTTTTCGTTATTATAGACAAATTTTCCTTCTTTTATGCGCTCTAATGAACTTAAAGTAGCACTAATGCCTAATTTTTTAGCAAAAATTTCGCAATAAGATCTAATATAAGATCCTTCACTAACACTGATTTCTATGCTTAAAAAGGGATGATTATAATGTAAAATTTTGCAAGAAAAAATTTCCATTGTGCAAGATTTTAACGCAACATTTTCTCCTTTTTTTGCAAATTCATAGGCCCTTTTTCCTTCAATTTTTTTAGCGCTAAATTGAGGCGGGAAGTAATCAATCAAGCCTAAAAGCTCTTCACTGATTTTTTCAAGAGCTGATAAATTAAAAGGTTTTAAAGTCTTTATTTCTTGTATGTTTTTATTATCAAGACTTAAAGATTTTACACCAAACCATAAGGTTGCTCGATAAATTTTTGGAGTTTTTTTTAAAAATTGAAAAAGTTTGGTGTATTGCCCAAAAGCGACAATTAAAACACCTTTAGCAAAAGGATCTAAAGTTCCAGAATATCCCGCTTTTTTATTATTGTATTTTTTCTTGAGTTGATTTAAAAAATGATTAGAGCTTATTTCTGCGGGTTTAAATGCGGCAAAAATTCTATTCACACTGCACCTTCTACAAAACTTGATAAAATGGTGCGTTCTATGCCGCCAAAATTGATTTTTAATCTTTCTTCCCTGCCGCTTTTAATGACACCTGTAATTCTCCCTATACCAAAAATTTTATGTTTCACCAAATCTCCTTTTTGATAATTTGATGTATTTTTTTGAGAAATAGAATAAGGAGATTTGTTTTGGTTAAGTTTGCTTTCTTCTAAAAACCTACTAGGAAAAAGTTTAGTTCTCGATCCACGATAAAATCTTGAGTTTGAAACGCTTAAATGAAGTTGTTTTTTTGCTCTTGTTATAGCAACATAAGCAAGACGTCTTTCTTCTTCTATATCTGAATTATCTACCGGAAAAAAACCTTCTTCAAGGCCTATGATAAAAACATGATCAAATTCTAAGCCTTTGCTTGCATGAATACTCATAATATAAACACAATTACCATCCAAATTATCTTGATCACTCAAAAGCGAAATTTCATTTAAAAAATCATTTAATTTAAGATCTTCATCTTGTTTGATTTTATCATTAAGATTGGCATAAAATTCACAAATATTAGCAACTCTATCTTCTGCATCGATTTGTTCTTTATAAAAATCTTTCAATTTAATTTTTTCTTCAAACTGATCAATGAGTTGTTTTAAATTTTTACATTCTAATAATTCATAGACAATGTGGATAAATTTTTGTATTTCACGATTTGTTTTTTTTGAGCTGATAATATTGGGATTGCATAATGCTTCAAAAAGAGAAATTTTTTCTTTTTTGGCATATTCTTCAAATTTTTTAACACTGCTTTCTCCTATACCTCTTTTTGGACGATTGATAATGCGTTTTAGTGAAAAATCATCATTGGTATTAGCAAGAAAGCGTAAATAAGCGATTAAATCTTTAATTTCTAATCTTTCGTAAAAACGCATACCGCTAAGTAATTTATAAGCAATTTTTTCACGCATGAAAGCTTCTTCGATAGCGCGTGAGAGCGCATTAACTCGAAACAAAACAGCGATTTCGTTTGCAGGGGTATTGTTGCTAAGCAATTCTTTGATTTTTTTACAGATACTATTGCTTTCTTTTTTTTCATCATCACTATAAAGAAGTTTTATTTCTTCTCCGTGATCTTTAGTGCAAACTAAAGTTTTGCCTAATCTTTTTTTATTGTGTTCAATTAAGATATTTGCAGCATTTAAAATCGATCCTACGGAGCGATAATTTTGTTCCAGTTTTACTAATTTGACATTATTAAATTGGCTTTGAAAATTTAAAATATTTTCTATTTTAGCACCCCTCCATCCATAAATACTTTGATCATCGTCCCCTACAACGCAAATATTTTCATGAGAACTGCAAAGTTTTTTTAAAATTTTATATTGTAAAGTATTGGTATCTTGGTATTCATCAACGGTGATGTATTGATAAATATTACTTTGAGTTTTGGCAAATTCTAAATCATTTTCCAAAATTTGATAGGGTAAAAGTAATAAATCATCAAAATCAACAAAATTGTATTTTGTTAAATAATCTTGATATTTTTGATAATATTTTATATAAGTTTTATCTGAATTTTCTATCGTTTTTAAATCTTTTAAAATTTCATCAGGATTTTTAGCGATATTTTTACAAGTGGAGATAAAATGCAAAATAGTAGAAATATTTTCTTTGGAATCATCAACCATTTCTTTTAAAATTTTTTTTGCATCATCGCTATCTATAACAATAAAATCATTTTTTCGGTTAAGTTTTTCAATATGCATTCTTAAAAACATAAGTCCAAATTTGTGAAAAGTGCATAGGAGTGGATTGGCATGATTATTGATTAAAGCCAAAGCCCTTGTTCTCATTACGCTTGCTGCTTTGTTGGTAAAGGTTAGAGTGAGGGTGTTTGAGGCTGGAATTCCTACTTCTTTTATAAGGTAGGCTAGGCGAGTTGTAATGGTTTTTGTTTTGCCGCTACCAGCACCTGCTAAAATAAGCATAGCTCCATCAATATGTGAAGCTGCCTCTATTTGGCTAGAATTTAAACCTTCAAATAAGTTCATTTTTTTAAAAGATCTAAATTATTTGGGTTTTGTAGAAAAATATTTTTAGAATTTTGTAAATTCTGCTTATTTTTACGCTTATAAAGGCTAAAATTAACAAAGATAACGCTATTTTCAACTTGAATTTGAGTGATAGCTCCAAGATCAACTTTAACATAGCTGTCAAAATCATTAGGACCAAATCCAGCGTGAAATTGCAAGTATTCTTTTTCTAATTCTATAGAGCTAAAAGTATAACCACCCAAAACAAAAAGCGCATAAGGATTTTTTTTAACATCTAATTCAGGTGGTAAAACAGGATTAAAATCTATAAATTGAGTATTGGCAACTATCGAAAATTCTATATTATTTTGAATTAAATTTTGTATAACGCGAAAACAATTATCTTGCATTAAATTGATAAAATTTTCATTTTTTAAAATAGTTTCTAGCATCACAACTCCATAAATTCATCGATCATTTGTTTAATTTCAGCCATACCAATTTCCCAAAAATTTTCATTTTCTATATCAAAACCAAACATTGATACAAGTTCTTTTGGGCTAACACTTCCTCCTAAAGAAAGCATTTTGATATAAAGCTCTTTAAAATTTTGCTTTTCTTTTCTTTTGTAAAGTCCATAAAATGCAAGTACTAAAAGTTGTGCATATGCATAAGCATAACAATAAAATGGAGTATGGATAAAATGTGGGATATAACTCCACCAAAGTGCATAATTTTTAGTTAAATCCACGCTTTCTTTAAACATTTTTTGGGATTCTTCCATCCAAATTTTAGAAATTTCTTCACTGCTTAATTCGTGCTTGTGATTATGAATACGTCTTTCAAAGCAAGTAAAATTAATTTGCCTATAAAGTGTGGCAAAAATATCTTCGATTTTTGCAGCATAAAGAGCGATGAGTTCTTCTTTTTTTAATTTATTTTTAACATAATCAAAAACTAGCATTTCTGCAAATACTGAAGCCGTTTCGGCTGTTGTTAGTGGGGTATCTTGATTTAAAAAAGATACACTATAGGATAATTTTTGATGAATAGTATGTCCTAGCTCGTGAGCAAGTGTAAAAAGATCCCTTCTTCTATTGGTATAATTTAGCAAAATAAAAGGATGAGAATCTGGTGTAGCGGAGTGAGAAAAAGCTCCTCCTTGCTTTTTATCTTGAGGAAAAACATCAATCCATCCTTTTTCAAAGGCTTCTTTTGCTATATCTCCAAAAATAGGTGAGAAATCATAAAAAGCTTCTAAGATAATTTTTTTACTTTCTTCAAAGCTAAAATTGGTTTCTTTTCCGATTGGAGCATAACGATCGTAATCTTTTAAAGTATCATACCCTAAGATTTGTTTTTTCTTTTTATAAAAACGTTCTACAAGTGAGAAATTTTTTTGAGTTATTTTTATAAGGGAATCAACGCTTTGTTTAGAAATTTGATTTTTTAAATGTCTTGGTGTTTCTGCATCTTCATAGCCACGCAAAGTACAAATATTTTTGAGTTCAGTTTTTACCATATTGAGAATAAAAGTAAGTAAATTTATGTTTTTATTTAAAGCTTTTGTAAATTTTTTTGCTGCTTTTTTTCTGATTTTTCTATCATGATCATAGAGTTTGCTTAAAATTTCTTCTTCGCTTAATTCTTGCTCCTCAAAAGATATTTTTAAAGAACTCATACTCTCATCAAAAAGACGACCAAAAGCACTTGCTCCGGTATTAGACATATAAAGCATCACCCGTTCTTCTTTTTGGCTCAAATTATATTTTTTATTTTTGATTAAATTTGTAAGATAAAAATGATAATCTTGACAAAATGTTATGAATTCTTGAGTTTTATTTTCACTAATTGTACAAATTTCAAGCTCGAAAAATAATAAATTTTCCTCTGCTTTTTGACATTCTTGCTCATATTTAGCATAAAAAGAACCCCTAGAAGTGTCTTTTGCAAAACATAAATAAGCATAGGTCATTATTTTGGAAAGTTTTAAATTTAAATTTTCATATTCTTTAAGAGCGTTTAAAAAATGTTGTGCTGTGAGTGATTCTAACTTGTTTTCATAGTTTTTTTTAAATAATTCTGTTTCACTAATGCAGCAAGATGTGTAATTTTCTAATTCTTTTTCATTTTGAAAAAGTATACTAAGATCCCATTGAGTCATTATTTTTCCTTAGTTTTCTAAAATTAGTTTTTTTAAAACAGCCATTCTAATTGCAACACCATTTTTTACTTGCTTTAAAATCAAAGCTCTTTGATCTTTCATAACTTCATCGCTGATATCAATATTTCTATTTACAGGGCCTGGGTGAAGTAAAATGAGTTTTTTATCTTTTATAAGTTTAGGGTTGATGCAAAAATCATTAGCATAATCTTTTAGAGATGCATAAACTATCTTTTCATGTCTTTCAACTTGAGTTCTTAAACTCATGATAATGTCTGCGTTTTCGATTAATTCTTCGTTTAAATGATAAGATTTTGGCAAGGATGTATTTGGCATAAAATGTGGCGGAGCTACTAGGGTAATTTTTATACCAAAGCGACTTAAAAGTTCAATATTTGAAGAGGCAACGCGAGAATTTTTTATATCTCCAACTATTAAAATTCTTTTATTTTCAATATCTCCTTGAAAATGTTCATAAATGGTAAATAAATCAAGCAAAGCTTGAGTAGGATGAGCGTGTTTTCCATCTCCACCATTAACAACAGGGCAATGAACGCATGAAGATAAAATGCGAGGTACTCCAGAATTTGCATGCCTTACAATAATAGCATGAGGATGCATTGCATCTAAATTTGCAGCAGTATCATAAAGTGTTTCGCCTTTGCTTGAACTCGATCTTGAAACATCCAAGCGCAAAACCCTTGCTCCTAATCTTCTAGCTGCACTTTCAAAAGATGAAAGAGTTCTAGTAGAGTTTTCAAAAAAAATAGTCGTAATGCTTTTTTCTTTAAGAAAGTCTCTAGGTTTTTCATCTAAAAACTCTTTAGCTTCTTGAAAAAGCTCTATAACCTCACTATTGCTAAAATCTTTTGTTGTGATAAGATGTTTCATGCTCGCCTCGCTAAAAATCAACAAAAATTTTAAAATTTTTAAGCTAAAAAATATTCTTAATTTTATCGAAATTTTTCTTAATATTTATAAATTTTATTGAATTAACGTAGTGTAAATTTATTTTTAGTTATAATAATGTGCTTTATTTTAGAATTAAAGGATTTTTTTATGTATCTATTCACTTCTGAAGTTGTAAGCGCAGGTCATCCTGATAAATGCGCGGATATAATCGCTGATACAATAGTGGATATACTCTTGAAAAATGACAAAAATTCAAGGGTGGCGAGTGAGGTTTTTGTCGCAGGAAATAAGATTGTGATTGGAGGAGAGGTAAAATCAAATCACAAACTCAGTAAATCTGATTACGATAATTTAGTTAGAGATGTTTTGAAAAATATTGGTTATGATGGAGCAGGGCATTTTAGCAAAGAACAGTGCTTACATCCTGATGAAATTGATGTTATGGTATTTTTAAATGAACAAAGCCCTGATATCAATCAAGGCGTTGATCAAGAAGATGGGGAAACTGGAGCCGGAGATCAAGGTATAATGTTTGGTTTTGCAAGTTGTGAAGCCGATGAATATATGCCCGCAGCCATTTCCTACGCAAGAATGCTTTGTGATAAGATTTATGCTTATGCAAAGGCTCATCCGCACGAACTTGGGGTCGATATTAAAACTCAAGTGACTATTGATTACGACACAAAAGAGAATTTTGAAAATTGTATGCCACAAAGCATTCATACTATAGTTGTTTCAGCTCCTTGTGTGGAAAGCATGAAAATTGAAGATTTAAGATCTTTGGTGATGAAACTTATTTTAGATACGAATTTGCCAAAAGAACTTTTTAATCCGGAAAAAACAAGAATTTTAATCAATCCTACTGGAAAATATGTAAATCACTCTTCATTGCATGATAGCGGCTTAACGGGAAGAAAGCTTATTGTGGATAGTTTTGGCGGATATTCTCCAATCGGTGGAGGTGCCCAATCAAGTAAAGATTACACTAAAGTTGATCGCAGCGGACTTTATGCGGGTAGATGGCTTGCTAAAAATATTGTAGCGGCTGGACTTGCTAAAAAGTGCATTGTTCAATTAAGCTATGCTATTGGCGTTGCAAGACCAACTTCTGTAAGCGTGGATTGCATGGGGACTAATACAAGTGTGAGTGATGAGGTTTTAAGTGATTTTGTAATGGAAAATTTCTCTTTAACACCTAATTGGATACGCGATAAATTTGGTTTAGATAAGCCAAGTAAAGAAACTTTTTTATATGCTGATGTTGCAGCTAGAGGACAAGTTGGTCAAAAGGATTATCCTTGGGAAAAACTAGATGCATTGGAGCAATTTAAAAAACTAAAAAAATAAAAGTCCTGCAAAAATGGGCTTTTATTTGCC